>NZ_BANB01000155.1 GCF_000964365.1 Acidisphaera rubrifaciens HS-AP3
GGCGGCGGCCGGCTCCGCCGTGCTGGTCGGCCGCATGGGGGTCGAGGCGCTGGCACGCCGCCCGGTCCTCCGCCTCGCCTGCGCCAGCGCGACGGGATCGGCGATCGCCGTGCTGCTGGCGCTCGACCTGCTCGGCCTGCCGGTGCAGCCGACGTTCGGCCTGATGGACGCGGCGGCCAAGCGGGGGGCCTTTGCGTCGGGCGAGGCGGATTTCGTGCTGCTGCATGGCCCGGACGTGCCGCGGCAGGTCGCCGCCTATGTCGCGCTGGGCGCGCAGCCGGTGTTCAGCCTCGGGGCCACCGATATCGACGGGGCACAGGTGCGCGACCCGCTGTTCCCGGACCTGCCGACGGTGGTGGAGCTGCATGGGCGGCTGCGCGGCGCGGCACCGTCCGGGCCGCTGTATCAGGCATGGCGCGCGACCGTCGCGGCGACCGAGCTGACGTTCGGGCTGATGCTGCCGCCGCTGACGCCGGCGTCGCTGGTCGCCGTGTGGCGGCGCGCCGGCGACGAGGCGGTGGTCGCCCCGGCGCTGGTCGCGGAGACGACGGCCCATGCCGTGCGTCCCTTGCCGCCCGCCGCCGCCGCGGCGGCCACCCGCCTGCTTGCCGCCTCGCCGGCGTCGCTGCTGGAGCTGCGGAGCTGGCTGGCGATGCGGTGGAACTACCGTCCCACCTGACCGGGCTTCACCGCGCGTCAACCATCAGCGCCCAGTCTGGTGCGTGCGTTCGTGGCGGCGTGCCCGGCGCGGCGGCGGGACGGGGGCGCGGGGATGGCGGCATCGCAGGATGTGGCGGATGGGGCGCCAGATGGGACACCAGATGTGGCGGCTTCGGCCCGGGACGTGCCCGATCCGTGCATCCGCCACGATGCCGCGCTCGGGCTGGTCGTGATCGAGCTGCGCGACCGCGCCGGTGCCGTGATCCGTACCCTGCCGAGCGCGGCGCAGATCGCGGCCTATCGGCGCTGGGTGGACACCGGCGACGGCCCCGATCCGTTTGCCCCCGATCCCGGCGCAGTCGCTGCCGAAGCGCCCGCCGGCTGACGCGCCCCCGATCGGAACGCCGGCGTTGGGACACCCCTGAGGGCGACTGCCGGCGCGCGGTCGATCACGGCCGCGACGCGGCCTATGCTCGCCGTCAATAAGCCGGGGAGGATGGCATGCCGCGTCACGGTCGCGTCGGGTTCGGCCACATGGAGGAAGTCGTGTTCGGCGTCGCCGCCGCCGAGGGCGTCGCGGCGCAGGTGACGCGGGTCGGGGCCGCGCGCGCGCTGCTGATGGTCAGCGCGTCGCTGGAGCGTGGGACGGACGAGATCGCGCGCATCCGCGACGCGCTCGGCGCGCGCTGCGCCGGGACCTATAGCGGGATGCGGCCGCACACGCCGCGCGCCGACGTGCTCGCGGCGACGCGGCAGGCACGGGCGGCCGGCGCCGACCTGCTGCTCACCGTGGGCGGCGGCTCGCTGACGGACGCGGCCAAGGCGGTGCAGCTCTGTCTCGCCAACGACATCGACACGATCGAGGGCATGGACGCGCTGCGCCCGGTGCGTGGGCCGGACGGCGCGCTGGTGCCGCCGCCCCTCAACGCGCCCACGGTGCGGCAGATCAGCGTGCCCACCACGCTGTCCGCCGGCGAGTTCAGCGCGATCGCCGGCGTCACCGACGAGCGGCGCCGGGTGAAGGAGCTGATGCGCCACCCGCTGGTGATGCCGCGCGCCGTCGTGCTCGATCCCGCGATCACGCGACACACGCCCGCCTGGCTGTTCCTGTCCACCGGCATGCGCGCGGTCGATCACTGCGTGGAGGGCATCTGCTCGGGCGAGGCGAACGAGTACGGCGACGCGCTGGCGCTGCGCGGCCTCGCGCTGCTGGCCTCTGGCCTGCCGCGCGTCGCGGCCGATCCCGGCGATCTCGACGCCCGCCTCGACTGTCAGACCGGGGCGTGGCTGTCGATGGGGCCGCTCGCCGCCGGCGTGCCGATGGGTGCCAGCCACGGCATCGGCTACGTCCTCGGCGCCGTGTTCGACATCCCGCACGGCCACACGTCCTGCATCATGCTGCCGGCGGCGATGCGCTGGAACCGGCCCGCCAACGCGGCGCGGCAGGTGCTGGTGGCCGCCGCCATGGGACATCCGGGCGCCGATGCGGCCGACGTCCTGGCCGATTTCATCGCCGGGCTCGGCATGCCGCGCTCGCTGCGCGCGGTCGGGATCGGCGCGGACCAGTACGACCGCATCGCGGAGCAGGCGATGGGCACGGCCTGGATACCGCGCAACCCGCGTCCCATCGCGGGGCCGGCGGAGGTGCGCGAGATCCTCGAACTCGCGGCCTGAGCGACGGGGTTCAGCGCGCGAGGGCGCGCGGCGGGGACCGGCCGGTGCCGTGCATGCGGCGTCGTCGCATGCGACAGGCGGGCCGACGTTGACACGGGCAGGTATCAACGATTGGAGTATTGCGCCGTCCGCGCACCGCCCCCGCAACGCCGTGCCCTTGGCGATGCCCCCGTGCCGATCGAGCCGTGCCGATTGACCCGTGCCGTCCCGCGACGTCGCCCCGATCGCACCCCGCGCCGCACACAGGAGATCGCCATGTCCGCGTCCCAAGGCCGTTTCGTCTGGTGCGAGCTGTGCACCACCGACGCGCCGGCAGCCTCGGCCTATTATACTGCGGTCGTCGGCTGGACCGCCGAGGACTCCGGCTTCGCCGACCGCAGCTACACGATCCTGCGCGCGGGCGAGGGGCGGATCGGCGGCATCTTTCCGTGGCCGCAGGCGGCGCTTGATGCCGGCGCGCGGCCGCAATGGCTCGGCTATATCTGGTCCGATGACGTGGACGCCGACGCCGCGCGCGTGACGGCGGCCGGCGGCACCGTCTCGCATCCGCCGAGCGACATCCCGGGCGTCGGTCGCTTCGCCCATGTCACCGACCCGCAGGGCGCGCCCTTCGTGCTGTTCCGCGGCCTTCCCCCCGACGACATGCCGACGCCGCCCGCGCCCGATGCCGCGGGGCATGTCGGCTGGCACGAGCTGTGCGCCGCCGAGCACGAGGCGGCGTTGGCCTTCTACGCCGCCCTGTTTGGCTGGACGCGCGGGCAGCCGATCGACATGAACGGGATGGGCACATATCAGCTCTTCGACCATGGCGGCCGCGCGATCGGCGGCATGATGACGCGCTTCGATGCCGCGATGCGTCCGGCCTGGCGCCACTATTTCAACGTGCCCGACATCGACGCCGCATCCGCGCGCGCCACGGCGCAGGGCGGACAGGTCGTGCGCGGCCCGGACCAGGTGCCCGGCGGCAGCTGGATCATCCATGCGTTCGACCCGCAGGGCGCGGCCTTCGCGCTGGTCGGCGCGCGGCCAGGTGCTATCGCGTGAAATAGTCGAGCAGCGTCATCCCGACCAGGATCGCCACCCAGGCGAAGCCGAGGCCGGAGAAGAAGCGGGTGAGCGGCGGCTCCTGTGGCACCTCCATGGAGAACAGCAGGACCGTCGCCACCATCGCCGCCAGCAGCACCAGCATGATGACCGAGGAGGCGGACGACGGCGCCACCACGCCGAGCACGACGATCGCCCCGAGTCCCACGAGCAGCGCCGCGAATGCCGCGACGGCCACGCGCATGTGCCGCAGCAGGCCGCCGAGCGACGGCTCCGTGTCCGGCGCGCTCACCGTGGCACCACGTAGATCAGCGTGAACACCATGATCCAGATCAGGTCGATGAAGTGCCAGTACAGGCCATAGACCTCGATCCAGTTCTGATGCCGGTGCAGGAAGCGCGGCTTGCGCGCGATCCATGTCATGCCGAGCAGGATCGCCACCCCCGTCGTCAGGTGCAGGGCGTGCAGCGCGGTCGTCAGGAAATACAGGTCGATATACAGCCGCGTCGCCGGCTCCCCCGCCAGCGCATAGGGCCGGTCGAGGAACGGCGTCATGTGTTCCAGATAGTCCTGATAGTACTCGAACCCCTTGAGCAGCAGGAACAGCGTGCCGAGCGCCGCCGTCGCCAGCAGGCAGCGCAGCATCCAGCGCCGCCAGCCATGGCGCGAGGCGGTGATGGCGCCGGTCATCGTCAGGCTGGAGCAGATCAGCACCGCCGTGTTGGCCGCGCCGATCCAGACCTTCAGATGCCGCGCCGCGCGCGCGACCGCCGCCGGATGCGTCACGTGCAGCACGGCGGCGCAGAGGAACAGCCCCGCGAACAGCAGCAGCTCCGTCAGCAGCCAGGCCCACATGCCGAGCTGTGCGGCGTGGCGCTGCTGCGTCGCGTCGGCGAATTGCTCCGCGACCTCGATCCCGACGCCCTCGGGCGCGGCGACGCTAGCCGACATGCGCCGCGCCGTCGTCATCCGCCGGCGGGTCCGGATAGGCGTAGGGTTCGAAATCGACGATCGGCTGCCGGGCGAAGTTGTGCGCGGGCGGCGGCGACGGCGTCGTCCATTCAAGCCCGCGCGCGCCCCATGGATTGGCGCTCGCCCGCTCGCCGAACCACAGCGACCAGATCAGGTAGACCATCGGGAACAGGTAGCCCGCGGCCAGGATGGTCGCCCCGGCCGAGGAGAGGATGTTGAGCAGCTGAAACTCCGGCGGGTAGTCGTGATAGCGCCGCGGCATGCCGAGATAGCCGAGCAGGAATTGCGGGAAGAACGTCACGTTAAAGCCGATGAAGATGAGAAAGGCGGAGATGCGTCCCCAGGCTTCGGGATACAGACGCCCGGTGAACTTCGGCCACCAGAAATGCAGCCCGCCCAGGAAGGCGAGCATCGTGCCGCCCACCATGATGTAGTGAAAATGCGCGACCACGAAATAGGTGCCGTGGACATGCTCGTCGATGGCCAGGGTCGCGAGGAACAGCCCGGTGAGGCCGCCGAGGACGAACAGCCCGATATAGCCCATCGCGTACAGCATCGGCGTCTGCAGCCGGATGCGGCCCTTATAGATGGTCGCCGTCCAGTTGTAGACCTTCACGGCCGACGGGACCGCGACGGCGAAGGACAGGACCGAGAACACCACCGCCGCCCCGGTGCCGATGCCGTTGACGAACATGTGGTGACCCCACACGACGAAGGTGATCGACGCCAGCCCGATCGTCGCATAGGCGATGAAGCGATAGCCGAAGATGCGCTTCTGGGCGAAGGCGGGCACGATCTCGCTGATCACGCCCATGCCCGGCAGCACCATGATGTAGACCGCCGGGTGCGAATAGAACCAGAACAGATGCTCGAACAGCACCGGGTCGCCGCCCAGCGCCGGGTCGAACACGCCGATGCCGAAGGCGCGCTCCATCAGCAGCAGGATCAGCGCGATGGTGATCACCGGCGTCGCCAGCAGGAAGATCAGGCTGGTCGCGTAGTGCGTCCAGACGAAGATCGGCATGCGGAACCACGTCATGCCCGGCGCGCGCATGGCATGGATCGTGACGACGAAGTTCAGGCCCGTAAGGATCGACGAGAAGCCCACGATGATCACGCCGATCAGCGCCGGGATGACATAGGTGTTGGAGAACGTCGTGCTGAACGGCGCATAGAACGTCCAGCCGGTATCGACGCCGCCGATGATCAGGTCGGCCAGGGTGAACAGCGCGCCGCCCACGAAGATATACCAGCTCAGCAGGTTGAGGCGCGGGAAGGCGAGGTCGCGGGCGCCGATCATCAGCGGGATGAGGAAATTGCCGAACGTCGCCGGGATCGACGGGATCAGGAAGAACCAGACCATCACCACGCCATGCACGGTGAAGATCTTGTTGTAGGTGTCGTTGGTGAAGATCTCCCCGTTCGGCACCACCAGCGACAGGCGGATCAGCCCCGCCGCGATCGCCCCCACCACGAAGAACGCGGTGATGGCCGCGAGATACAGCAGCGCGATGCGCTTGTGGTCGGTGGTGAGGAACCACGAGCGGAGCGTGTGGCTCTCGTGCAGGTAGTCCGGCGGCCGCCCGATCGTCGCGGGCGCCGGCGCGGGATCGCGGAATGCCCGCTCCGATGTGCTCATCGCGACGCCTCCGCCGCCGGATCAAGGCTTTTGATGTAGGCGATCAGCCGGAACAAATCGTCCTCGCTCACCACGCCCTTGAAGGGCGGCATGACGGCAGGCTGGCCGGGCACGCGGGTGCTGTCCGGGTCGAGGATCGCGCTGCGCAGATAGGTGTCGTCCACATAGGCCCCGTTCGCCGCGACCTGGCCGTACAGCCCGGCGAGCGCCGGGGCGGCGACGGTGCCGCCGTCGTGGCAGCCGGCGCAGCCATAGGACGCGAACAGCCGCCGGCCGGCGCTGACGATGCGCTCGCCGTGATGGCTGCGCGCGAGCCACGCGGCATAGTCGGCCGGCGTCATCACGTACAGCAGCCCGACCATGGTGGAGTGATCGGTGCCGCAGAACTCGCTGCACAGCAGCCGGTAGGTGCCCACCCGGTCGGCGTTGAACCAGAGCTGCGTGTAGCGACCGGGCAGCGTCTCCATCTGGATGCGCAGCGCCGGCACGTACAGCCCGTGGATCACGTCCTGGCTGATCATGTTGATCAGCACCGGCTGGCCGGCGGGTACGTGCAGGTCGTTGATCTCCGCCTGTCCGCCCGGATGCTCGAACTTCCACATCCATTGCCGCCCGATCGCCTCGATCCGCATGGCGTTGGCCGGCGGCAGCTTCTGATCGACGAACAGCCGCATGCCCCAGACGAAGAAGATCAGCGTCAGCACGAAGGGGATGATCATCCAGCCCAGCTCGATCATCCGGTCATGCCCGTGGCGCAGGCGGCGGTTAGCGGTTTTGCCGTCGCGGTAGCGGAGCGCGAACCAGGCGATGCCCAGGAAGATCGGCACCACCAGCACGAGCGTCAGCGCGGTGAACGACCAGATGAGATGGTCGGCGCTGGTCGCCGCGGCCGAGGCGGCGGACGGCCAGAGCGAGAGCGCCTGTTGCTGCGGGTTCATGGCGGCGGTCCCAGGCCGGCGCCGACGGTCAGGTCCATGGCGCGCGCCAGCGGGATGCGCGCCCGGGCGTGGACGTCGCCGATCCAGGCATAATGCGACAGCAGCGCGTCCTCGCGCGCCCGCAGATGCGCGAGATCGGCGAGCGG
>NZ_BANB01000154.1 GCF_000964365.1 Acidisphaera rubrifaciens HS-AP3
GCCCCGCGCGCCGAGGCGGGGGCGGCCGTCGCGGCGCTGCGCGACCTTGGCCTGACGCGGCAGTTGCTGCTCACCGGCGACCGCGCGCCGGTCGCGCGCCGCATCGCCGATGCGGTCGGCATCGACGAGGTGGTGGCCGACGCGCTGCCCGAGGACAAGATGCGCCGCGTGCTGGCGGAGATCGACGCGGGCGAGCGGCCGCTGGTGGTCGGCGACGGCATCAACGACAGCCTTGCGCTGAAGGCCGGCGCGGTCGGCATCGCCATGGGCGGTCACGGCACCGACGTGGCGCTGGCCTCCGCCGATCTGGTGCTGATGACCAGCGACCTGCGCCGGCTGGCCACCTGCATCCGCCTCAGCCGCCGCTGCCGTCGCACCATCCACGTCAATGTCGGCATCGGCCTCGGCTGGACCGCCATCCTGATCACCGCCGCCGCCACTGGCCTGCTCGGCGCCGAGGGCGCGATCCTCGCCGCCCTGCTGCACAACGTCAGCACCTTCGCCGGGCTGGGCAACGCGGGGCGACTGCTGCTGTTCGACGAGACCGGCGGGTCGTCATAGTCGTCCAGCAAGGCGGCAGCTCATCCGTGCGGAAGTAAAGAGCAAGCACACATGGCCGCCGGCTTCTGTTGGACGCCGCGAGGCCGTCAGGAATCGTTATCGAGGTGGGCGAATAGATCCGGGGTGTCGCCTGGCTTCAACGCTCTTGCTGACGGAAAGGCATTATAGAAAGACCGGTCGAATTGTTCCTTGGAATTAACAGAAAGACCAATACCGACGGTTTTCCAAATGTGCTGCCGCAGTTGGGGTAATCCTACCTCCTCGCTCAGAAACTGAAACAGTTTGTAACGCCTGCCGCCGTTTGCGTAGACGATTGGGTTCTTGAGTTCCAATTCTTGCAAAATCGCGCCATGGCTGTTTGCCAAGGGCTGATAAACGTATTTGCGAAGGAACTTGGCGAAGAATTTAGGGTGCCGCGTACTGCTAGGATTCAGGCGCTTCAAACCATATAATTTGTACATGATATTAAACAGGTCGTCCGGGAACTCAGCCTTTTCCCACTGAGCCGCCTCCTCCCGGATAAAGGTCTGCCACAGCTCCCGGTATTCTTCGCGGCGTTTGTCATCGATGAAGCCGGTGGCTTCATCAATAAGGGCAATGATGCCAAGCTTTGCGGCGGCCCGCACGATTGTCTCCGCCTGATCCGCCAAAAACTTCTGAGTTTCTAGCAGATGCTCCCTAATGTCCATAAGGAAAGTGCAGAGATCGATCAACACTGCCGCCTCGTAGCCGTGTGCCGGGTCCCCAGCCAATGGCTTGAAAACAATATGGTTTTCTATTTTTCCCCGGAGTTCTGGCGGGATCCTGGATCCGATAACTTTGCCATTAAGTGTCTTGATAAAGGCGTTTCCGCCTTCCGATTTGAGACCCAGGGCTCGCGCCATGGCTCTCTTTGCCACAAGGCGACGCCGATCTTTCAATACGTAAACATCAATAACGGTTTCGCCGATGGTAATCGTACCCTGCGAAACGGCCTCCGGCATCTCGCCGCGATCCTCCGGCTTCATCCACCGCCTTCGAGCTCCTAAGCTGGCAATTGCCGCCCGGCGCTCAGGATCCACGGCACGCGCCCGCGCCAAGCCACCCTTTGCCTGCTTGCTTATGTTTGATTGATGGTCCACGACTCGCGCTCCATGCTTGCTTGCGTATTCCTGCGGCATGCTTGCTTATTTGGCAAGCATGAATTCGGCTATGTGATTAGGTATGCTTGCTAGAGCGGTAGCCCTTCTGAGTGAATCG
>NZ_BANB01000153.1 GCF_000964365.1 Acidisphaera rubrifaciens HS-AP3
AATCGTGGCATCGGCGCTGGCCACTGGTGCGGCGGAGGGTCTGGACGTACAGGTGACGTGCGCGCGCAATCGCGGCGCGCAGGTGGAACGGATGGCAACGGCGCCGTCCGGGCCGGAGGAGACAGACGACGATGGCCGATAAGCACATCCTGCACATGCTCAGCCCGCTGCCGCAGGTGAGCCCGTTCGACGTCAACATGGCGCTGGATGCCGGCTATGACGCGGTGCTGCCCTATAGCCGCATCGAGGCGTCCGACGTGCAAGGGCTGGTGCAGGACGCGATCTTCTCCCGCCCGCCCAAGCTCGCCATACGCACCGGAATCTTCATCGGCGGGCGCGACGCGATCGCGGCGCTCGACATGCTCGCGGCGGCCAAGGCGGCGATGGTGCCGCCGTTCATCGTGTCCTGCTTCGCCGATCCCGCCGGCTCGTTCACCACGGCGGCGGCGATGGTGGCCAAGGCGGTCCAACAGTTGAAGGCGGCGCATGGCCGCACGCTGTCGGGCCTGCGCGTCGCGGTGTTCGGCGCGACCGGCGTGGTGGGCTTCGCCTCCGCCGTCATCGCGGCGCTGGAGGGCGCGCGGGTGACGATGGTGGGCCATACCGGCGTCGAGCGTGTCGCCAAGTCGGCGGACGAGATCGGCCGCCGGTTCGGCGTCACCGTCGCCGCCGCGGACGGCGCGAGCGACGCGGCGAAGGAGGCCGTTCTGGCGGGCGCGGACGTCGTGTTCTGCGCCGGCCGCGCCGGCACGCAGATCCTGTCGCGCGCGCAGGTCGCGGCGGCGCCGCACATGCTCGTCGTCTGCGACGTCAACGCCGTGCCGCCGCTCGGCGTCGAGAGGCTCGGCGTGCAGGATGACGGCGTCGTGCTGTCGGGGCCGACGCGCGGCATCGGCGCGCTGGCGATCGGGCACATCAAGTACCAGACGGAGTTCGGCCTGTTCCGCCGCATGATCGAGGCGCAGAAGCCGGTGAGCTTCGATTTCCGCGACGCCTACGCCTTTGCCACCGACCTCGTCGGCTGAGACAGGCGACGACGGGCAACTCTCAGGGCGGCATACCGGGCCGCGGCGCCGGGCGCCGGGCAGTGACCGGTCGCGGTGCCGTGGTGCTGATCGCGGCGATGTCGGGCCGGGCGCTGGCGCAGTCGGCGCGGCGCGGCGGCTTCGTCCCACTGGTCGCCGACTTGTTCGCCGACGACGACACCGCGGCGGCGGCGGAGGACACGGCGCGGCTGGACGCGCTCGACGCGGCACATCTGCTGCCGGCGCTGGCGCGGCTGGCGCAGGGTCGCGCGCCGGCCGGCATCGTGTGCGGCAGCGGGTTCGAGGACCGGCCCGGCCTGCTCGGCACGATCGCCGCTCACTATCGCATCATTGGAAATGATGAAGATACGGTCCGTCGCGCCAAGGACCCGGACGGGTTCGCGGCGCTGTGCGCGGCGCATGGCGTCCCGCATCCGGCGATCCGCCATCACGCGCCGGACGCGGCGGACGCGGCGGACTGGCTGGTCAAGCAGGCGGGCGGCGCGGGCGGGACGCATATCGCGGACGCGGTGGCCGGTGCCGCGCCCGGCGCCGGGCGGTATTTCCAGCAACGCGCGGCGGGGGTGCCGGTCGGCGTGCTGTTCGCCGCCGACGGGACGCGCGCGCGCATCCTCGGCGCGAGCCGGCAGTGGACGGACCCGGTAGCCGGCATGCCGATGCGCTATGGGGGCGCGGTGCAGCCGCATCCCCTGCCCGCCCCGGTCGCCGCGGAAGTGTGGCGCGCGCTCGCGGCGCTGGTGCCCGCGCTCGGCCTGCGCGGGCTCGGCAGCGCCGATCTGCTGGTGGACGGCGACGACTGGCGTCTGATCGAAATCAATCCGCGACCCGGCGCGACGATGGATCTGTACGCGGCATGGCCGCTGTTTGCGTGGCACGTCGCGGCGTGCGAGGGATCGCTGCGACGCGGGCCGGCGCCGGCGCGCGGGGCGACGGCGGCGGCGTTCGCGTATGCGCGCCGCGACATCGTGCTGCCGGCGGGCTTCGCGTGGCCCGACTGGACCGCCGATCGCCAGCCGCCCGGCATGGCGGCGCGGGCCGGCGAGCCGCTATGTTCGGTGCTGGCCGCCGCCGATGATCCCGTGACCGCGGAAGCCGACGTGCGGCGGCGCGTCGCTGCCGTCCTAGCCGCCGCCGAGGAGGCCACATGCCCATCAGCGTGAACAAACGCGCCTGGACCCTGTTCGAAGCCCTGCTGGCGGACGCCGACACGCTCGGGCTCGCGGTCGCGGCGGGGCCGGAGGGCGAGGTGCTGGTGGACGCCGCACCCGCCGGGATCGAGGCGGGGCTGCGCATCGCGGAGATCTGTCTGGGTGGCCTGGGGCGCGTCGCCTTCGGCACCGATGCCGCGCTGCCGCGCTGGCCGGCGACGGTGACGGTCGCGTCGTCGCAGCCGGTGATCGCCTGTCTGGGCAGCCAGTACGCGGGCTGGAGCCTCGCGCACGGGGAGAAGCCGAACGCCTATTTTGCGCTTGGCTCCGGCCCCGCGCGGGCGCTCGCGCGCAAGGAGAAGCTGTTCGCCGAGCTGGGCTATGCCGATCAGGCCGAGGAGGCGGTGCTGGTGCTGGAGGCCGCCAAGCCGCCTCCGCCGCCGCTGCTGGCCGACATCGCGCGCGCCTGCGGCGTCGCGGGCCGGCGGCTCGGCGTGATCTATGCGCCGACGCAAAGCCTGGTCGGCAGCGCGCAGGTCGTGGCCCGCGTGCTGGAGGTCGCGCTGCACAAGGCGCACGCGCTGCATTTCCCGCTCGCGCACATACGCGACGGCATCGGCGCGGCGCCGCTGCCGCCGCCGCATCCCGATTTCGTCACCGCGATGGGCCGCACCAACGACGCGATCATCTTCGGCGGGCGCGTGCATCTGTTCGTCAGCGGCCCGGCCGAGGCGGCGCGCACGCTGGCGGAGCGGCTGCCGGCGGCGACCTCGCGCGATTACGGCCGGCCGTTCGCCGAGACGTTCCGCGCGGCGAAAGGCGATTTCTACGCGATCGACCCGATGCTGTTCAGCCCCGCCCTCGCCCTCGTCACCGCGATCGACAGCGGCGAGACGTTCCGCGGCGGCGCGCTCGATCCGGCGCTGCTCGACGCCTCGTTCGGCGCGGGCTGAGCGCGTCCCTTGCTGGCGCGCCGCATCGCGCTGTTCACCGACCTGCTCGACTGGCACGCGGCGGCGCTGCTGGAGGCGTTCGACGCGGAAGGGGCGCGCGCGGCCGCGGTGCGGCTGGCCGATTGCGGGTTCGACACCGAAGCACCCGGCGGGCTGCTGATCCCCGGCGACTGGGGCGCGGGCGGGCTGCCGGACGCGGCGTTCGTGCGCAGCCTCGACGGCGGCAGTTTCGAGGCGGTGACGAAGCGGCTGAGCGTGCTGCACGCGCTCGATGCGCAGGGCGTGCCGGTGTGGAACACGGCGCGGGCGATCGAACGCTGCGTGGACAAGGCGATGACCTGCTTCCTGCTCGGCCGCGCCGGGGTGCCGATGCCGGCGAGCTGGACCGTGGAGGGACGCACCGCGGCGGAGGCGCTGCTCGCGCGCGTGGGCGGCGAGGTGGTGGTCAAGCCGCTGTTCGGCGCGCAGGGGCGCGGCCTGCTGCGCGTGCGCGCGGCGGAGGCATTGCCGGACGCGGCGACGGTGGACGGCGTCTATCACCTGCAACGCTTCGTCGAGGTGGAGGGATCGTTTCACGATCACCGCATCCTGGTCTGCGACGGCGTGCCGGTGGCGGCGATGACGCGGCGCGGGCGGGACTGGATCACCAACGTGCGGCGCGGCGGCGTGCCGGAGCCGTTCACGCCCGACGACACGATGGCCGATCTCGCGGTGCGCGCGGCGGCGGCGG
>NZ_BANB01000152.1 GCF_000964365.1 Acidisphaera rubrifaciens HS-AP3
GCGGGTCCGCTCCCACTACAATCGCGCCTTCATCCGCCTGCTCTACGGACTGCGGCGCGTGCCCTTCGCCCTGCTGCACTTCGTCCTGGAGCTGATCCCGATCGCCGGCTTCGCGCTCGTGGCCTTCGGGTTCGAGTTCTTCGGCCTGATCCGCCTCGACGCAAGCCATGTCGTGGTGCGGTCGGCGGTCACCGCCTTCGCCGTGGGCGGGGTGATGTTCGCCGTGATCTACACCGCCTTCGCCCCCGGCCGCCCCGCGTTGCGGCCGGTGCTGATCGGCGACGATGTGGCCGAGGTCTCGGCCTTCTGGCTGCGGCTGATGGTGGTGATGGGCGCCTGGGGCTTCGCCGGGCTGAACGTGGCGCAGACGCTGGGCATGCCGTTCTACAGCGCCGCGGCCATGTCGAAGCTGCTCGTCCTCGCGGAGCACACGGCGCTGGCCGTCCTGATCTGGCGCGTGCGCCACGACGTCGCCCGCCACCTGCAACCGCCGCGGCGGATCGGCGGCGAGCTGTATCGCCTGCTCGCGGCGCTCGGGCGGGCCTGGTGGGTGGTCGCGATCTTCATCGACTACGCGCTGTGGTTCGTCTGGGCAGCGCAGCTCAAGGACGGGTATGTCCGCCTCTGCACCCTGCTGATCGAGACGGTGGCCGTCGCCATCGGCGCGCGGCTGCTGTCGGTGGCGCTGCTCGGCGGCATGGAGCGGATGCTGCGCGCCGTGCCCGACCGGGACGAGACGTCGCCCTGGTACCTGCGGCGGGCGGAGCGGTACTACCCGAGCGTGCGTCGTCTCGTCGCCGCCGCCGTGCTCGCGGTGGCGTCGATCGCGCTGTTGCAGGTCTGGGGCCTTCACGCCTTCAGCTGGTTCGCCGACGGCTCGCTCGGCGGCCGCGTCCTGTCGGCCGTGTTCGCCATGATGGCGGCGTTGCTGGTCGGTGTCCTGGCGTGGGAGCTGGCCAACGGCGCGATCGAGCGTCACATGGACCGGCTGTCGCACGACCCGGCCGGCGGCGCCGCCCGGCTGGCACGGGCGCGCACCCTGACGCCGATCCTGCGCGTCGTCATCTTCAGCTTCATCGCCGCGGTGCTGGTGCTGACCATCCTGTCGGAAATCGGCGTCAACATCGCGCCCCTGCTGGGCGGCGCCGGCATCATCGGCGTGGCCATCGGCTTCGGCTCGCAGAAACTGGTGCAGGACTTCATCACCGGCATGTTCCTGCTGCTGGAGAACACGATGCAGGTGGGCGACTGGGTGACGCTCGGCGGCCTGTCCGGCTCGGTGGAACAGCTGTCGATCCGGACCATCCGCCTGCGCGCCGGCGACGGGTCGCTGCATGTCATTCCGTTCTCGTCGGTCAGCACGGTCACCAACAACAACCGCGGCCTCGGCAACGTGCCGGTCAGCGTCGATATCGCGCCGGATCAGGACACCGACCGGGTGGCGGAGACGCTGAAGGCGATCGCGGCGGAGCTGCGCGCCGACCCCGCCTTCGGCCGCGGCATGCTGAGCGATCTGCAATACTGGGGCGTGGACAAGGTGACGACGCAGGCGGTGACCCTGGTCGGGCAGATCGTCTGCACCGACACCGCGCGCTATGGCGTGCAGCGTGAGTTCAACCGCCGCCTCAAGCGCCGGTTCGAGGCGGACGGCATCCGCCTCGCGGCGCCGATCCAGATCGTCCGCATCGTCCCGCCGCCCGAGGTGCCGGGCCAGGACCAGCCGGAGGGCGACCGCGACGGCGGGCCGGACAACGGTCGCGACCCGCGTTCCGGCGCGCGGTGGAGCGGGGCGGGGCCGCGCCCGGCGACGCCGAACTAGCCGCGCAGCCAGTCGCGCAGCGCCGGCAGGTTGACCACCCCGCCCGCCGGCGCCCGCCCGGCGAGCGCCCGGCAGGGCTGATCCGGCTCGCCGAGATGATCCAGCACCGCGAGGGCGCCCGTGAAGCGCTGGTCGTCGGTGTAGCGGCTGACCGTGACCAGGGTCGGCAGCCCGGCGGCGCGCGCGGCCTCCAGGCCGTTGACGGAATCCTCGAACGCGACGCTGCGCGCCGGATCGACGCCGAGCCGGTCGAGCACGTGGCGATAGATGTCCGGCGCCGGCTTCTTGCGCGCGACCATGTCGCCCGCCCCGATCGCCGCGAACCATCCGGGCGCCCCGGCGCCCAAGGTCGCGCGCAGCAGGCTTTCGACGTTGGCGAGGCTGGTCGTGGTGGCGATCGCGAGCGGGATACCCGCCGCCCGCGCCTGGTTGATCAGCCGCGCGATCCCGGGCCGCAGGCCGAGCCGCCCGCCATCCACATGCGCGACATACAGCGCCGTCTTGCGCGCGTGCAGCCGCGCGATCGCCGGATCGTCGAGGACCGACAGGCCGGCCAGTTCCTGGTGGAAGCGGATGCGCTCCTTCCCCCCCGTCACGTCGAGCAGCCGCCGGTAGCGGGCCTGATCCCAGTGCCAGTCCAGCCCCGCCTCGGCGAAGGCCTCGTTGAAGGCATGGCGATGCGCCTCCTCGGTCTCGGCGAGGGTGCCGTCGACGTCGAAGATCAGCGCGGCGGGGAGATCGGCGTCGGGCATGCTGGCATCTCCGTCATCAAACGTCGCAGTGTGTTACGCGACGCAAGCCCGCCCCATGGCAACCGTCAACCGTTCGCGGAATTATGATCGGGCGCGCCGCTCCGGCGCCGCCCGACCCGCCCGATCAAGGAGCCGACATCCCCTCATGCGCCCGACCCTCAAGCGTGCCTGCGCCATCGCCCTGCTGCTGCTCGCGCCGCTCGCCCTCGGCGGCTGCATCGTCGTGCAGCATCCGCGCCCGGGCTATTGCTATTACC
>NZ_BANB01000151.1 GCF_000964365.1 Acidisphaera rubrifaciens HS-AP3
GCCGTCGAACAGCGTGGCCGCCGCCGTGCGGGCAACCCCCGCCTCCACCGCCAGCCGCCCGAGCGGCAGCGCGAGGCCGTATTCGGGCAGCATCACGCGCGCGGCCGCCAGCAACTCCTCCCGCTGCGCCGCCCGCAGCCGCGCCCGCTCAGTCTCCCGTCGCTCGCGTCGCTCCTCGGCGTCGTAGGGGTCATAGCGCATGTTCGCTTTATGTTCTATTGATGGGGAGCGAGGCAAGGGGGTTGGGGCGGCGAGGTGTGGGGCGGGAGCGGGCCCGATACGTGCCGCGCGTGGCGCCATGCGCCTAGTCGGGAACCGACGTAAGGTGGGGTGCGCTTCTGCACCCCACCGGCGGGCGCGGCGGGGACAAGCGGGACGTCAATCACTGTCTATGGGTTGGTGTGATGCGCGATGCACCTTACCCTGCGGTTGCTGGTTGCGATGGCGCACGTCAACGAAGCAACGTAATTTAATTGCAAGCGCGCGCTAAGCGGGCCAACGCGATGGTGACCACGGACGCAACGGTTGCAACGAAAAGGCGCGCATATTTACAGGAATATCTCCGACCCTGCTGAATTGACGTCGTTGGCAGCAGCAATCCGAGAGCTCGCCGGCGCCGACCGGGAAGCACTCGGCTTCTTACCCGAAGCGGCTTACGATGACGCGATACGGCGTCGACGCGTCCTGGCAATGATCGACGACAGGGCCACGCCCCCCACCCTTGCCGGCTTCGTCCTCTTTAGCGGCGTGCTCCCGAACGCACGCGTCCAACAGGTCGTTGTCCACCCGGATCACCGGCGCAGGGGGGTCGGCACCGCGCTGCTGCGTGCGCTCACGGCCCATCTCGAGGCCATGGGCTTCGTCAGATTGACTGCAGCCGTGGCTGACGACCTTGGCGCGGCCCAAGCCTTCTACAGTCGCAATGGATTTTCACCGATGCTGCGGAAGCCCGGTGGAAAAGCGCGGGGTCGCACCATCGTTGTCCGCGCCCGCGATCTAGACAATGGACACCTGTTTTCCGTGCTTGATCAGGCAACCACAGCTGAATTTGTTCCCCTCGACCTCGGCCTGCGCGTCCGAGGCGCGCGGCCAGCACCACTCTACGCCATCGACCTTAACGTGCTGTTCGATGTTACGAAACCGGGGCGCGAGGTTCGCCGGCATCTGGCCGAACGGGTGATCGGGGCGGCTCTCGCCCACCGGTTTCGGCTGGTTGTGGCTTCAGAGTTCCTGACCGAGCTTGAGCGGACCAGTTCGGGGAGGACGGACCCGATCCTAGCGATGGCACGCCACCTCCCTCGCCTCCCGGCTGTCGACAAGAACGAGCTTGAGCTGTTAGCCGGATCAATCAAGTCGATAGTCTTTGGCTCTGCCCTGACCGGAGCTGCAGCGCGTCCGCAAGCTACTAGCGACGCCCGACATCTTGCCCACGCAGCGCTCGCCCGAGCCTCTGGCTTTCTAACCAGCGACGGCCCAATCCTCGATGCTAGGGCCAGCCTAATAGCAACCGTTGGAATCGACGCTTTGTCGCTCGACGACTTCGAGGAGTTGCTCGACCAGGGGCATGAGGGCGGATCAAAGGCCGAGGTCATCGTCGCCGGGGAGATAGAAATTGGACCTTGCGCCACCGACGCAGCCTGGGAGCACCTGCGGTCGCAAGGTGTCAGTGGCAGCAACCTCGCACAGTTCAACCCAGGGGCAGCGGTCGCGTCAGCCGCCCGACAGGAGGGAGTTATCGTCGGTCTTGCGCTGCGGCAGCGAGGGCCGGAGGTGGGCGCGCCGGCCAAGTTGATGGTCCACGTCCGGCCAGAACACGTCAGGGCCGAGTTGGTCGCAGAGGCTCTGGTCAACGCCCAGTGTCTGGCGGCATGCGACGAAGGGCCAACCGCGATCGAACTGCAGGACATTCGCCAAGCCGTTGTCCGCCGTGTAGCTCTTCTCCAGGGCTTCCAGCCCAGACGTCAGGAAGAGGCATTCGTTAAGGTGGCCCTTGGACGGCCGGTAACCCAATGCAATTGGACCGCTGTGGCCCGGCTCGCATTGCACAGGACCGAACTGCAGCTGCCGGCCGCCCCGCCAAGAGCCGGAGAAACGATGAAAATTGTCAAACCGGATGGCAGCACCGTCTTGATTGCACCGGACCGGCTAGAGGACGCACTCGGGCCGACGCTAATTGCCTGGGAAGGCCGACCGGCCGCCATTGTCCCGATCACCCAGCCGTATGCGGACGACCTACTCGGGACCTCGTTACAGCGATCACTGCTAGGCAAACCGGCGGCAGCGGTTGCGTCCCGCCGAACCTTTGTCAATACACGCCGGTCAGCCCCCGCACTTCGGCCCGGCACCGCGATGCTATTCTACGAATCAGGCCGGTCCGGAGGACGTGGCGCCATCGTGGCTGTAGCGAGGGTTGTCGATGCAATTATAGCACCGAAGTCGGGCGTCCCGAAGGCGCTGCTACAACGCGCGGTGGTTAGCGACCTGCGGCCCTTGTCGGCGACGGACGAGGTGCTCGTGACAACGTTCGACCATCTGATGCCTGTGCCCGCGCCGATCCGATTGCCACGATTGAGGGCCATGGGCGCGGTCGGAGGCAACAACCTCGTCACCGTAACTACGGTCGGCAGTCACGTGCTTGAGGCAATCCTCGACGAAGGATGGCCATCGCATGTCTGACGGGGCTGACTTCGTAATATCGATCCACACTGTGCACGCGAGGCGGATACTCTCTGGCGAGAAGACCGTGGAACTCCGCCGCCGGGTTGCGCGACTGCGTCCCGGAACTCGGTTGTGGATCTACGAGACCCTCCCTGTCGCAGCCGTTACAGGATATGCGACGGTTGTTAGGTGCGATCGAGACGCGCCGGAAGAATTGTGGCGGCGGTACTCTGATGCCATCGGTGTCGGCCGCGATGCGTTCTTCTCATACCTCGATGGTTGCGTGGAGGCAGTCGCCATAATACTGACCGCCGCCACCAGCTTTAGCCCAGCAGCTACGGCGGCTGATCTACGCCGAGGGCGGGACGGCTTCAGGGCGCCCCGGGTCACGGCCGAGTTGTCAACCGGACAGGTCGACATGCTGCTGGCATTAGCAGAGCGTGCCGAACGGCCAGAACAAAAAGAGGGACCGCGTCGGCGCGAATGCAAAATCTTACGCGGGGTCATCTGACGGAACAGCCTACGGAAGGCGTAGCTCACCCCTAGGTCCGGCCGCTCGCCGGTATCGGCCAAGGCGACGACCCCGGTCATTCGAGGCACGTGCCCCGAACGACCCGGGCCTCGAGGTGGACCGTTCCGATCAGCCTCTTTTGCCGGACCGCGTCGCGCAGGGTGCCGATCCCGGTGACGCGCGGAGCGGTGCGGTGGTCGCGCGGGTTGGGCGTGCGGATGTGGGCGCCTCCGGGGACGGGGTTG
>NZ_BANB01000150.1 GCF_000964365.1 Acidisphaera rubrifaciens HS-AP3
CGACACGTTCGGCCCCGACCTCGCCTTCACCCAGGCCGCCGGCGGCGTGATGGGCTGGAACGTCACCGACACGACCAACAGCGCGGTGCCGGGGCGGGTCTATCCGGTGCTGATGCAGTTCGCGCCCGGCGGCACGCTGCGCTTCACGGCCTATGTCAGCGCGCCGACCCGGCTGACGAACCAGCCGATGGACCCGGTGACGGCGGAGACCTTCCCCCGCCTTGCCGGGGCCGCCGACACGGTCGCCATCAGCAGCCCGGCCCTCGGGCCGCTCGGCCGCTTCGGCCTGTCGGGCAGCGCGGCCGCCATCGCGGCGCTTGACCGCTGCGCCCACGGCGCGCTTTAGCGGACGGGTGAGCGACCATTACGACCTGCTGATCCGCAACGGCGTCTGCATACTCCCCTGGGGCGAGGCCGCGACCGATATCGGCGTGCGCGACGGCCGCATCGCGACGCTGTCCGCGCCTGCCGGAGCGAGCGCCGAGGCGGTGTTCGACGCGCGCCACCTGCACGTCCTGCCGGGACTGATCGATCCGCACGTGCATCTGCGCGATCCCGGCGACGCGACGGTGGAAAGCATCGCCACCGGCACGCGCGCCGCCCTGCTCGGCGGCCTTACCGCGGTGTTCGACATGCCGAACACGAGCCCGGCGATCACCGACGCCGAACGCCTCGCCTGGAAGCAGGACCACGCCGAGCGCGTCGCCTGGTGCGATATCGGCCTTTATGTCGGCGCCACGAAAGCCAATGCGGAGGCGCTGGCGTCGCTGGAGACGGCGCGCGGCGTATGCGCGGTCAAGGTGTTCGCCGGCAGCTCGACCGGCGACCTGTTGGTGGAGGACGACGCCAGCATCGCCCGCGTCATGCGCCACGGCCGCCGCCGCATCGCCTTCCACAGCGAGGATGAATACCGGCTGCGCGCCCGCGCGCCGCTGTTCAACCGCGGCGATCCGTATCGCTGTCACATGGAATGGCGCGACGAGGAATGCGCCGCCCTCGGCACGCGGCGGATCATCGCGCTGGCGCGCGAGACGCGCCGCCCCGCCCATATCCTGCATGTCTCGACCGCCGCCGAATACGCATACCTGCGCGACTGCCGCGACATCGCGACGAGCGAGGTGCTGGTCAATCACCTGACGCAGATCGCGCCCGAGGCCTATGACACCCTCGGTGGCTACGCGGTGATGAATCCGCCGATACGCGACCGCCGGCATTACGACGCCGCCTGGGCCGCCGTCGCGGACGGCACGATCGACACCATCGGCTCCGACCACGCGCCGCATCCGCGCGCGAAGAAGGAACTGCCCTGGCCCGACTGCGCCGCGGGGCTGACCGGCGTGCAGACGCTGGTGCCGGTGATGCTCGACCACGTCAACGCCGGGCGGCTGACGCTCGGGCGCATGGTTGATCTCATGGCCGCCGGCCCCGCGCGCGTCTATGGCGCGATCGGCAAGGGACGCATCGCGGCGGGCTACGACGCCGACTTCACGATCGTGGACATGCGGCGGCAGCGCACCATCGAGAACGACTGGATCGCCTCCCCCTGCGGCTGGACCCCCTTCGCCGGCAAGCGCGTCACCGGCTGGCCGGTGGCGACGGTGCTGCGCGGCGGGATCGCGATGCGCGACGACGCCATCATCGGCGCGCCGCGCGGCCGGCTGGTGCGCTTCCTGGACACGGCCTGAGCGCTTGGCGCCGCGCCGCCTCGGCCCGATCGTGCTGGCCGCGCTGCTGGGATCGCTCGGGGCCGCGCACGCCGACGACACGATCAGCGTCAACGACGCCGGCATCCTCGACATGCTGGAGACCTACGCGGCCGAGGCGCGGGCGACGCAACCGGCCTGGAGCAGCCCGCTGGTGACGACCTCGGCGCTGCTGGAGGACCGCGCCCGCTTCGACGTGGCGTTCCAGCAGGCGGGCAACGGCAGCAGCACCACCGTCTATGACGGCGGCAAGGGCGTCGACGTCATCATCTCGCCGACGCAGGAAATCCAGATCGCCAACGCGCCCTTTCTCGTGCGCAGCGGGCCGGACGGGCGCGGGACCGTGGACGGCTTCGCCGACGTGCCGCTGCTGCGCTTCAAGCAGCGGCTGGCGAGCGGACCGGACTACATCCTCGCCGCATGGCTGCAGGCGGTGTTCCCGACCGGCGGCCGGTTCGGCACCGGCGTCGTGACGCTGCTGCCCACAATCGGCTTCGGCCGCAGCTACGGCCCGGCGATCGTACAGGGCACGGTCGGCGCGTCGATCCCCACGGGGCACGAGAGCACGCTCGGGACGCAGGTGCTCGGCAACCTCGCGTTCCAGCTGCGCGTCGCCGGCATGTTCTGGCCGCAGCTCGAAGTCAGCTCGACCTATTCGGCGGACGGCAGGCGGGGCGGCCTGACGCAGACATTCCTCACACCCGGCATCATCGTCGGCCGCTTCGCGCTGGCGCCGCATTTCCAGCCGACGGTCGGCATCGGCTACCAGACCGCGGTCACCCCGAACTACCGCGCCGTCCCGCTCACGCCGCTCTATAACCACGCCTGGATCGTCACCACGCGCGTCAGCTTCTGACCGTCAGTCGAGCACGTCCGGATTGATGACGTTCTCGCGCAGCGGCGCGCCGTCGAGTACGGAGAGGATGTTGCGCGCGGTCGCCACCGACATCGCCGCCAGCGCCTCCTCCGTCACGCCGGCCATGTGCGGCGCGAACACCAGCCCCGGATGCGACAGCAGCGGATTGTCGCGCGGCGCGGGCTCGCGGTCGAACACGTCCAGCCCCGCGCCGGCGAGCCGCCCGGACTGCAGCGCCGCATGCAGCGCGGCCTCGTCCACGATGCCACCGCGCGCGGTGTTGACGAGGAACGCGCCCTCTTTCATGCGCGCGATGCGGGCGGCGTCGAACAGGCCGACCGTCTCGGCGCTGCGCGGGCAATGGATCGTCACGAAATCCGCAAGCGGCAGCGCGGCGTCGAGATCGGGTGCCACGGCGTGGCCGGCGGCCGTGATCGCCGCGTCCGCGACATAGGGATCATGCACCGTCACCACCATGCCGAGCGCGGCACACAGACGCGCCGTCCGGCTGCCGATGCGGCCGTGACCGATGACCAGCACGCGCTTGCCGTCGACCTCCATCGGCGGCAGGGCGAACCGCTTCGACCAGTCGCCCGACCGCACGATGGCGTCCATCCGCACATGCCGCTTCGCCAGCATCAGCATCATCGTCAGCGCGGCCTCGGCCACGCTGGTCGAATTGGCGGTGCCGGTCGTCATCAGCGGGATGCGCCGCCGGTCGAGCGCCGGGATGTCCACCGCGTCATAGCCCACGCCGATGCGCGCGACGACGCGCAGATGCGGCGCGGCGGCGACCTCGGCCGGGCCGAAGGGATTGACCGACAACGCGATGCCGTGCGCCTCGCTCAACGCCGCGTGAAAGGCGGGGCCGGGCTCGCCCGCGCGATAGGTCGCGATGTCGATGTCCGGCCGGGCGCGCAGCACCGCGAGGCCGGCCGCGTGCATCGTGTCCGACACGACGACACGCCGGCGGTTGCCGTGCGCCACCGGATCAGAGCCGGTTGACGCTGCCGACATAGGCGCGGTTCCAGGTGGGGCTGATCAGCACCTCGTTGATGCAGACATGCGGCGGCAGACAGGCGATGTAGCGGATCAGGTCGCCGCAATCCTCGGCCTGCAGCATCTTCGCGCGATCCTCCGCGCTGACCGGGATCGGCCGCTTGTCGAGGATCTCCGTCGCCACCTCGCCCGGGCACAGCGCGGTCGAGCGGATGGCGTTGGTGCATTCCTCCATGTTGATCGAATGGCTCATGGCGACGGCCGCGTGCTTGGCCGCGCTGTAGGCGGGTCCGCTCAGCGGACTGACGAAACGGCCGGCCCAGCTCGCGGTGTGGATCATCGTCCCGCCCTGCCGGCGCATCAGCGGCAGGGCCGCGATCACGCAATAGAAGGCGGCGGAGACGTTGGCGCCCACCACCTCGTCCACCCCCTCGGCCGACAGGTCGGCCCAACGCCGCTTCGGCACGTTGAGGCCGGCGTTGTTCACCAGCACGTCGAGCCGCCCGAGCGTCCGCTCGATCCATGCGGCGACGCGCGGGGCGGTCGCCGCCTGCATCAGGTCGCCTGTCTGGACATGCGCGGCGCCGCCGGCCGCGGTGATCGCCGCCGCGACCTCGTCGAGCTTCGCCGCGCGGCGGCCGGTCAGCACCACCGCCGC
>NZ_BANB01000149.1 GCF_000964365.1 Acidisphaera rubrifaciens HS-AP3
GCGGGCGG
The DNA here is from genome assembly GCF_000964365.1 of Acidisphaera rubrifaciens HS-AP3. GTDB lineage: Bacteria > Pseudomonadota > Alphaproteobacteria > Acetobacterales > Acetobacteraceae > Acidisphaera > Acidisphaera rubrifaciens. The sequence goes on from NZ_BANB01000149.1 coordinate 9, forward strand.
CCGGGGTCGCGCCGGCGGGATTGCGGGTGGCGAGGCTCGCGGCATAGTGCCCGGCATCGGCCGACAGACCGGGCAGGCTGAACCGCTCCTGCGCCCGCGCGGCACCCGCCGCCGCCAGCATGAGGAGAACCAGCAGCAGACGCAGCAGCGGACGGCGCATGAAGAAAATCCCGGTTGGCAGGCGCGACGGTAGCCGGCGGCCGGTTAACGACCCGCCCGGGCTCAGGGCGTGCGGGCGCGCAGAAGGTCGCGGATTTCCTCCAGCAGCACCTCGCTGCGCGGGGGTGGGGGCGGCGGCGCCTCGGCCACTTCCTTGCGCATCATCGAGGTCAGCAGCTTGACCACCCAGAAGATGACGAAGGCAACGATCAGGAAGTTGATCACCGCGTTGAGGAACAGCCCGATGTTCAGCGTCGGCGCCCCGGCGTGCTGCGCCTCGGCCAGCGAGGCGTAGTGCTTCCCGTTCAGCGGGATGAACAGGTTGCTGAAATCGATCCCGCCCACGACGAGGCCGAGGACGGGGTTGAAGATGTCCTTGACCAGGCTGCCGACGATCGTCGTGAAGGCCGCGCCGATGATTACGCCGACGGCAAGATCGACGACGTTGCCCCGCATGATGAAGGACTGGAACTCGCCCACCCATCCGGGCTTGCGGGGCAGTCGGATCGTCGGCGGCTGCATGCGATTCCCTCCTGATGCACTGCCCGCGACTAGACCACACTCGCCCGGCGCCCGCCACCGCGGGCGGGCCGGCACGGCCGCCGGACCGCCCCGTCCGGGCTGGCACGCCCGCTGCAAGGCCGCCGGCGCATGCAGCCGTCACCGACAGGGGAAGGAACCGGGACATGAACGAGGACAGGACCGCGCTCGGGCGCAAGATCATCGCCGCCAAGCGGGCGCGCGGCTGGACCTGGCCGCAGGTGGCCGAGAAGCTGGGCTTCTCGCCCACCTATGTATGCGCCGCCTGCCTCGGCCAGATGTCGATGGCGGCGGAGACGGCGGAGAAGACGGGCGTGCTGTTCGGCCTCGACCCCGAGGAGGTGGCGCTGCTGCAGGAGGCGCCCTATCGCGGCTCCTTCCCCGGCGGCGTGCCGACCGATCCGCTGATCTACCGCTTCTACGAGCTGGTGATGGTGTACGGCACGACGTGGAAGGAGCTGATCCACGAGGAGTTCGGCGACGGCATCATGAGCGCGATCGACTTCGACATGACGCTGGAGCGCCAGCCCGACCAGAAGGGCGACCGGGTGCGCATCACCATGAGCGGCAAGTTCCTGCCCTACAAACGTTACTGATCCGGCGCCCCTGCTCCGGCACTCCTGATCCGGTACCCCGGCGCTCCGCCGGGGGTGTTCAGATCATCGGGTCGTCAGGCGTTGCCGGCGACGTAGGCCTTGAGGCTGTCCACCTCCTGCTCCTGCTGCGTCAGGCGACGCTTGACCACGTCGCCGATGCTGACGAGGCCGACCAGGGCGCCGCGATCCATCACGGGCATGTGGCGGAACCGGCCCTCGGTCATCAGCGCGAGCGCCTCGGCCGTGGTGGTGTGCGGCGTCGCGATATGCAGCGCCGTGGTCATAAGCTGCGCCGCCGACATCTCCAGCGCGCGCGCGCCGTGCGCCGCCAGGGTGCGGATGATGTCGCGCTCGCTGACGATGCCGAGCAGCTGTTCGGCCTGATCCAGCACGAGCGCGGCGCCGATCCGGTGCTCCGCCAGCGTGCCGATCACGGACGCGACGCTGTCGGTCGGGCGCACATGGACGACCTCGTGGCCCTTGGTCTTGAGGATCGCTGCAACCGTCATGGTCCTGCTCCCTCGGGGCGGCGCGGCCGCATTGCCGCGCCGGCACATCCGCCGGCGACCGAAACCGCGACGGTTTCGACCGGAGGGTCAGTCTGCGCCCGTTATCGATGCGCATGCAACTTTCAGGCGTGCGGCGCAGCATGGACCGCGCGCCGTCACAGTGGTACCGCCGGAAACCGGATCGACGGCGAGACGAATTCGTCCTGCGCCTGCACCACCAGCAGTTCCGCCGATCCCGCCGCCCGCGTGCGGCGCAGCAGACCGTGCACCGCGGCGACGGCGCGGCCGGCGGCCTCGGTCGCCTCGCCGGTCGCCAGCCAGTGATACAGGAACAGCGCGGCCGTGACGTCGCCCGCCCCATTCGCGCGCAGGTCCAACAGGGGCGTGCGGATCAGCACCGTCCCCGCAGGCCCGGCGACGACGAGATCGAGGCTGTCCGCCGGCGTCTCCTCGGTCCGCGCGCTGGTGACCAGCACGACGCGCGGCCCGGCGGCCCGCATGCGCGCCCGCACCGCGGCGACCGCGGCGGTGATGTCGGCGCGGGTCGCACAGGGGCGGCCGGCGAGGCGTTCGAGTTCGAACAGGTTGGGCGTGAGCAGATCCGCCGCCGGCAGCGCCGCGCCGCCGAGCAGCGCCTCGATCCCGTCGCGCACATAGGGGCCGGTATCGGCATCGCCGATCACCGGGTCGCAGCAATAGACCGCGGCCGGACTGGCGGCCCGCACCCGCGCCACGGCGTCGAGGATGGCGCCGCCGATCCCCATGTCGCCCATGTAGCCCGACAGCACCGCGTCGCACCGCGACAGCGCGCCGCGCGCCGCCATGCCGTCCACCAGCGCGCCCACCGCCGCCCCGTCGAACACCTGCCCCCGCCAGTCGCCATAGCCGGTGTGGTTGGAGAACTGCACGGTGTGGATCGCCCACACCTCCGCCCCCAGGCGCTGGAGCGGAAACATCGCCGCCGCGTTGCCGACGTGGCCATAGGCGACCCAGGACTGGATCGACAGGACACAGGGCGCGGCTTGAGCCGCCTCCGCCTTCGACATATGCAGACCCTCGTTCACCCGCATGCGGAGATACACATGGCCGACCTCGTCGTCATCGCCTTCCCCTCCGAGGCACAGGCCGAGGAGGTGCGGCACAAGCTGCTGGAGTTGCAGGAGGAATACCTGATCGAACTCGGCGACGCGGTGATCGCGACGAAGCAGCCGAACGGCCGCGTGAAACTGAACCAGCTGTTCCACCCGACCGCCGCCGGCGCCGCCACCGGCACGTTCTGGGGGCTGCTGATCGGCATGCTGTTCCTGGCCCCTGTGGTGGGCGCGGCGATCGGCGCCGCCTCCGGCGCGCTCGGCGGCGCGCTGACCGATGTCGGGATCAACGACGACTTCATGCGCGAGGCGGCGCAGGTGCTGCAGCCGGGGAATGCCGCCCTGTTCCTGCTGATCCGCAAGATGACCGCCGACAAGGTGATCGAGGATCTGCGCGGCAGCGGCGGCACGGTGCTGCGCACCTCCTTCGACCATACGCAGGAGCAGAAGCTGCGCGACGCGCTCGCCGCCGCGGCCGCCGCCCCGGCCCCGGCCCCGAGCCCGGCCACAC
>NZ_BANB01000148.1 GCF_000964365.1 Acidisphaera rubrifaciens HS-AP3
AATTGCAGCCGGTCTAAGGCGTTAATGGCGTCAAGTGTCAACATTTCACGCATTCGTTCACATTCGCCCACGAAACCCGCCCACAAACTACTCGGTCGGTCACGGATTTGCCTATCATTCGTCCATAACATGAAGAAAGATGACCGAAGGATAACGCGCCCGTCAGATGTGATCCATGCCATGCGCGGGCGCGGCGAGGCCAGCCGGTTCCTCCCCGGGCGCCGCGCGGGGGCGGAAATAGGCGTTCATGGCCACCGCCGCGACCGTCGCCAGCAGGATGCCGGAATCCAGCACCGGCTTGAGCAGCGCGGGGGCGGCGCGGAACAGCAGCGGGGCGACCAGCGGGATCATTCCGAAGCCGACCGCGATCGCGACCACGAACTGATTGGTACGGTGCGCGCCCGTGTAGCTGACGCCGGACAGGATCTTGATGCCGGTCGCGGCGACCATGCCGAACATCACCACGCCCGCGCCGCCGAGCACGCATTGCGGCACCGACGCGACCACGTAGGCGAGGCGGGGAAACACGCCGAGCACCAGCATCACGACCCCGCCCGCGACGCACACCATCGGGCTGCGTATGCCGGTGACACCCACCAGCCCGACATTCTGCGAGAAGGACGAGTAGGGGAAGGTGTTGAAGATCCCGCCGATCAGCGTGCCGAGGCCGTCGGCGCGCAGGCCCCGGCGCAGATCCGCCGGCCCGACCGGCCGGCCGACCATCTCGCCGAGGGCGAGGAACATGCCCGTGCTTTCGATCATCACCACGATCATCACGAGGCACATCGAGATCGCCGCCACCACGTCGAAACGCGGCAGGCCGAACTGGAACGGCCGCACCAGCGCGATCACCGGCTGCGACGACAGCCCCTCGAAATTGTCCCAGCCGAGCGCAATGGTGATGGCATAGCCGACCGCGATACCGGTCAGTACCGCCACGTTCTGCAGGAAGCCGTGGGCGAAGCGCAGCAGCAGCAGGATGATCGCCAGCACCAGGGCCGCCACCCCCAGATAGCCGGGCGCGCCGAAATCATGCGAGCCGAAGCCGCCGCCGGCCCAGTTGATGCCGATGCGCATCAGGGTGATGCCGATGACGGTGATGATCGACCCGGTGACCACCGGCGGGAAGAACGGCAGCAGGCGCGAGACGAACCCCGCGGCCGCCATGCCGAACAGGCCCGCGACGATCACCGCGCCGTAGATCCCCGGCAGGCCGAGCGCCGGATTGGCGCCCATCGCCAGCATCGGTGCGACGGAGGCGAAGGTCACGCCCATCATTACCGGCAGCCTTATGCCGAACGGCCCGGCGCCGAGCGACTGGATGATCGTCGCGATGCCGCACGCGAACAGGTCCGCGTTGATCAGCAGCGCCACCTGATCGCGCGGCAGCTTTAGCGCGCTGCCGAGGATGAGCGGCACCGCGACCGCGCCGGCATACATGACAAGCACGTGCTGGATCGCCAGCGCCAGCAGACGCAACGGGGGAGGGGTGTCGTTGGCGATGGCCGGCATGGCTGCGTGTCCTCCGTCAGCCCGCGCGGGAGCGTTGTCGCGCGCCGGGGCGTGTGGTTGATTCCCTACCGTGTCGGGACTGCAAACCAGGGGCCAGCTTCGGCGGCCCGTGCCGTGTCGTGCGGAGGGAGAGGGCCGATGCTGATCGAGCGCGACGACATCGCCGTCATGCCTCCCGCCTTCGACGTGGCCGAGTATCGGCGGCACAACGGCGACCTCGTGCGGATGGCGGACGACGAGCTGGCGCACCACTACGTCCTGCACGGCGCGGACGAGGGGCGGCGGTGCAGCCGGGTCCATGACCGCGGGACGTTCCTCGCCCTCGTGCCGCCCGCCGCCGGCATCCTGGAGATCGGCCCGTTCTGGGCGCCCGCGTTCCGCCGCCCGGCCTTCGACGTCGCCTATCTGGACGCGCTCGACACCGAGCAGTTGCGCCGCAAGGCGGAGGCCGATCCCAACAGCGCCGGGTCCGCCGTCCCGGAGATCGACTACGTCTGGACCGGTCAGCCCTACCGCACGCTGATCGAGCGGACGTTCGATGTCGTCTTCTCGTCGCACAACATCGAGCATCAGCCCGATCTGATCGGGCATTTCCTCGACGTCGCGGACGTGCTGCGGCCGGGCGGGCTGATGATGCTGGTCATCCCCGACAAGCGCTTCTGCTTCGACCATTTCCTGCCGGAGAGCGACATCACCGAGGTGGTGCAGGCCCGCGCGCAGCGGCGGACGCGCCACTCGGCGGCGAAGGTGCTGGCCGATCAGATGATGCACACCCACAACGATCCGCCGCGCCACTGGCGGGGCGACCACGGCGCGGACCCGCGGCACGCGCCCACCAACAGCTACCGGCTGGACTGCATCCGCCGCATCTTCGCCTACGAGGCCGCCGCGCATGACGGCGCGGGCCCCTATGTCGACGCCCATGCCTGGCAGTTCACCCCGGGCGGTTTCGCCGCCGTCGTCGACGAGCTGGAGGCGGCGGGGCTGATCCCGTTCCGGCGGCTGCAGGTCTATCCGACGGTCTCCGGCTCGTTCGAGTTCTACGCCGCCCTCGCGCGAAAATAGGCCGCGCGGCTGGCGCGGCCGCGGGCGGCGGTCTAGCGTTCGCCCGCGCCGCCGGGGGCGGCCGAAGAAACGGGGAGGCAAAGATGTTCACAGTCGTGGTGATGTATCCGGCCGGCGGGAAGTTCGATCTCGGCTACTACATGAAGACGCACATGCCACTGGTCGACGCGCGCTGGCGCGGTCTTGGGCTGAAGGACTGGACGGTGACCAAGATCAACGGCGCGCCGAACGGTGCGCCCACCTATCAGGTCATCACCACGCTGACATTTGACAGCGGCGAGAGCTTCCAGAAGGCGGTGGCGGCGCACGGGCCGGAGGTGATGGGCGACATCCCGAACTTCACCGACGTGCAGGCGGTGATGCAGCTCGGCGAGCCGGTGGCGGCGTGACGCGGCGGCGGGGGGCGGCGCTCCCCGCACGCCC
>NZ_BANB01000147.1 GCF_000964365.1 Acidisphaera rubrifaciens HS-AP3
GAGCGCCTCGGCCGGCAGGCGGACGAGGGCGGCGTCGCGGTCGTGCAGCGCCATGCCGACGGCGAGGGCGAGCCCGGCCTCCGCCCCGTCGATGGTCTGCCGCTGCCACGGCGCCGCGCCGCAGGCAAGCGCCGCGTGGATGCGCTGGAGCGCCCGGTCCGCGCGCATCGCCAGGATGAGGTGCGCGAGCATCGCCTCGGCCGTCTCGCCCTCCGCCGTGGCTTCGACCAGCCGCATCCAGGCCTGGTGGACCATGGTCGCGGCGAGATCGACGGTGGAGTTGAACAGCCGCCGCGCGGTCGAGGGCGGCAGCCCCGCCTGCACCGCGATGCGGCCGAGGGGCAGCGCGAGGCCGTGGTCGGGCAGCAGCATGCGCGCCGCCGCGATCAGCATGTCGCGCTGTTCGCCCTCCCAACGGGCGCGCGCCTCCTCCAGCCGCTGGCGGCGGCGGCGGAAGGCACGGGCGGGATCGTCGCTGTCGTCATGCATGTTCGCGTTATGTTCCAAACCGAGCGGGCTAGGCAACATCGTCGTGAGCGGGGAAAGTTGCGCGGGCGCCGGGCGGACCGGCGCGGCAGTACGGGTCGGGTGACGGAGAGGGGCGGGATGGCGGCGGTGATCGGCTTCGTGCTTGGCGAGTTCATCGTCGAGTTCTTCGTCCTCGGGCTGCTGACGGCGGCGGTCGCGATCGCCCGTCACCCGCCGCCGCGCGGCACGGGCGTCGCGGGCGAGCGTCTGCTGGCGCATTACGTGCTGTTCTCCGTCGGCTGCCTGTATCTGGTGAATTTCGTCTATCACGTCTTCTTCGGCGCGCTGTCGGCGCGCTTCATCGGCTGGGCCGACAGTCCGTTTCAGACGGAACTGGGTTTCGCGAGCCTCGGGTTCTCGGTGGTCGGCTTCCTGGCCTGGCGCGGCGGCTATGGCATGCGCGCGGCGGCGGTGCTGGGGCCGGCGGTGTTCATGCTCGGCGCGGCGGGCGGGCATGTCTATCAGATGGCGGCCACCGGCAATTACGCGCGCGGTAATTCCGGGCTGCTGCTGGCCGGGGACGTGGTGATACCGCTGGCGGGGCTGCTGTTCCTGTGGCT
>NZ_BANB01000146.1 GCF_000964365.1 Acidisphaera rubrifaciens HS-AP3
CGGCTGGTGCTGGCGGCGGAGCGGCGGCAGGCGCTGCGCTATGGCGAGAATCCGCATCAGGCGGCGGCGTTCTACGTCACCGGCGACGCGCGGCCGGGCGTCGCCTCGGCGGCGCAGCTGCAGGGCAAGGAGCTGTCCTACAACAACATCCACGACACCGACGCCGCGTTCGAATGCGTCGCCGAGTTCGACGCGCCGGCGGTGGTGATCGTCAAGCACGCCAATCCGTGCGGCGTCGCCACGGCCGACGATCTCGCGCAGGCGTGGCGGCTGGCGCTGCGCTGCGACCCGACCTCGGCGTTCGGCGGCATCGTCGCGGTCAACGGGACGCTCGACGAGGCGGCGGCGGCGCTGATCGCGGAGATCTTCACCGAGGTGGTGATCGCGCCCGACGCGACCGAGGCGGCGCGGGCGGTGTTCGCGCGCAAGAAGAACCTGCGCTTGCTGCTGACCGGCGGGCTGCCCGATCCGGCGGCCGCCGGGTTGACGTTCCGCAGCGTGGCCGGCGGCCTGCTGGCGCAGGACCGCGACGCCGCGCGCATCACGCGCGACGGGTTGCGCGTGGTCACGCGCCGGCCGCCGACCGAGGCGGAGCTGGCCGACCTGCTGTTCGCCGCGCGGGTGTGCAAGCACGTCAAGTCGAACGCCATCGTGCATGCGCGCGGCGGCGCCACGGTCGGCATCGGCGCGGGACAGATGAGCCGGGTGGACGCCGCCCGCATCGCCGCGTGGAAGGCGGCCGAGGCCGCGTCCGCGGCGGGCGAGGCGGCGCCGCGGACACAGGGCAGCGTCGCCGCGTCCGACGCGTTCTTTCCGTTTCCCGACGGGCTGGAGGCGATCATCGCCGCCGGCGCGACGGCGGTTATCCAGCCGGGGGGCTCGATGCGCGACGAGGCGGTGATCGCCGCGGCCGACGCGGCGGGGATCGCGATGGTTCTGACAGGGACGCGGCAGTTCCGTCACTGACGGGCGGCGCCGCCGCGGCGGTCGGTGTGTCGGCCGCCGCCTGCGTCCCGGCCGCTGCCGCCGCCGGTCCGACGC
>NZ_BANB01000145.1 GCF_000964365.1 Acidisphaera rubrifaciens HS-AP3
CGGCGGCGGCGGCGGTCACCGGCGCCGGCGGCGGGGTCTGAGCGCAGGCGGCCAGCGCCAGGAGCGGTGCGGCGACCCAGGGTATCGTGCGGCAAGCGGTCGGTTTCATGAGACTACGTATCATTCCTGCCTCCTTGCGGGCCTTGGGCGTTCCAAATCGTAGCAACCGTGTCTATAAACCAACCATGTGCGCAAGACGATGCCATTTTGCTACGAATTGGCGAGACTGGCGGCGCGGGGTCGCCCTTGTCGTGACCCTGATGCTGCTCGCGTCTGGGGCATGGGCGCTCGACGTCAAGGCGCTGACCGATGCCGCGGCCAGGGGCGACGCGGACGCGGCGATGTCCCTCGGCACCGCCTACGACCTCGGCGACGGGGTGCCGGCGGACCCACGCGCGGCGCTGCGCTGGTACGAGGTCGCGGCCGGTCTCGGCAACGTGTCGGCCATGTTCAATGTGGGCGTCATGTACGACACGGGCACCGGGACCGTGCGCGACAGGTCGCGGGCGGCGCACTGGTACGAACAGGCCGCCGCGCATGGCCACGCGCGCGCGGCCTATGATCTCGGGCTGCTGTACGAGGAGGGCGAGGGCGTGCGGCGCAACCTCGCGACCGCCGCGCGCTGGTACAAGCGGGCGGCGGCGGAAGGACTGACGGCCGGCGATGCGAAGGTCGCCGCCCTGGCCCCGCTGCTGCGCGCCAACACCGCCAACGCCGACTACGTGCGGGCGCAGACCCTGATCGAGGACAAGGGGCTCACCGCCGCCGCGCCGGAGATGCTGCCGCTGCTGCGCCGGGCGGCGGTGGGCGGCTACCCGGTCGCCCAGTACGACCTCGGCTATCTGTATGAAAACGGGCTGGGCGTGCCGACCGACCGGGTGCAGGCCTATGTCTGGTACAGGCGGGCCGCGACGGCGGCCCGTGCCGGCGGCGGACGGGACGCTGCCGTCATCACCGCCGCGACAGCCGGGGCGACGCGGCTCGCGGCCCGGCTCGACCCCACCGAAAAGGCCGATGCGCGCGCCGCGCTGCGGGCGACGCGCTGACGGACGCGCGGAGGGCGGGACGTGCCGCCGGCGTTCAGCTGCTGCCGATCAGTACTCCGGTCGCGAACACCAGCGCGCCGCCGAAGCCCACCTGCAGCGCCGCCGACAAAGGCGGCGTGTCCATGTAGCGCCAGCGCACCCAGGAAATCACCGCCAGTTCCACGATCACCACGGCGAAGGAGGTGATCGTCGCCGTCCAGAAGTTCGGGATCAGATACGGCAGCGTATGCCCGAGGCCGCCGAGCGCCGTCGCCAGGCCGCAGATCACGCCGCGGATCAGCGGCGCGCCGCGCCCGGTCAGGCTGCCGTTGTCCGACAGCGCCTCGGCGAAGCCCATCGAGATGCCGGCGCCGAGCGAGGCGGCGAGACCGACGACGAAGGTGTTCCATGTCTGCTGCGTCGCGAACGCCGCGGCGAACAGCGGGGCGAGGGTGGAGACGGAGCCGTCCATCAGCCCGGCCAGGGCCGGCTGCACGACCTGCAGCACGAACTGCCGCCGCTCGGTCTCGTCCTCGCTCGCCCGCGCGCCTTCGGTGAGGTTCTCGCGCGCCAGGCGTTCGGCGGTGTGCTCGTGCGATACCTCGGCCTGCGCGAGGTCGCCGAGCAATTTGCGGATGGAGGCGTCGCTCGTGCGCTCGACCGACCGGCGATAGAACGCCACCGCCTCCGCCTCCATCGACGCCGCCATCTGCCGCACCGCGTCGAGCTGCAGCGGCCGCATCTGCCAGACCGGCTTGCGGTGGATGAACCCGCGCACGTCCTGCCGACGGACCAGCGGGATGTGCTCGCCGAACTTGCCGCGATAGAGGTCGATCAGCTCACGCCGATGCTCGCCCTCCTCGAGCGCCATGTCGGTGAAGATGCGCGCCGTCGCCGGATATTCGACGCGCAGCTCCTCGGCGAGATCGGAATAGATGCGACCGTCCTCTTCCTCGTTCTGGATCGCCAGCGCGAGGATCTCTTTTTCGGTCAGGTCGGAGAAATTGCGCATGGCCGGTAGGTAAAGCGGCGGCCCGTAACGTCAAGAAAAACTTGAGTATTTGACAATGACTTGCAGCCGCAAGAACGGAGCCGGTGCCGACTTTCGCGCATCCCGCGCGCCGTCCGCCGCGATCAGAACGCCGCGGCCATAAGCTCCAGCTGCCGCGCCATGCGCGCCAGCCCGTCCGCGCCCGGCAGCGAGGCGTCGATGGCCGGCCGCGCGTCGAGGCGCACCGGTGGCCCGGATGCGAGGGCCGCGGCCGATCGCCCGATCCAGTCGCGCCACGCGCGCAACGTCTCGGGCGGCAGGAGCGGGCCGGGACCGGCCTGCGCGCCGGCGAGTTGCAGCACCGACAGCCGGCCGGAAAACCGGCGCAGCGCCGCGTCGATCAGCATGGCGCGTTCGAGCTTGCGCCGGTCGAGCCGCGCCGGTTCCAGCAGCGCCCGCGACAGCGATGCCTCGACGTTGTTGGTGGCGAGCCCGGCGGCGCGGCGCAGGGCGGGCAGCTCCGTCGCGGACAGTTCGCCCAGCAGCCAGGACAGCACCGCCGCGCCGTACGCGCCGTGCGCCGTGATCGCCGTGCGCAGTTCCGCCGCGAGGCGCGTGGTGTCCCAGGCGGGCCACAGCAGGAAGCAGCCGGCCAGGGCGATCGCGCCGCCGAGCAGGGTGAAGCCGCCGCGCATGGCGGCGACCACCAGCTCGCTGTGTCCGGGCAGGCCGCTTTCGGACAACAGCACGATCATCGGCGTCAGCACCGCGATGAACAGCGCGAAGCTGACATAGCGCACCGCCATCGCGCAGAGCAGGAACAGGATCGTCCCCACGGTCAGCGCCGTAGGGGTGGTGAACAGCAACCCGATCGCCGCCGCGAACAGCCCGCCGAGCACCGTGCCGGCCACGCGTTCGAACGCCCGCGTGAAGGTCTGCGCGTAATAGGGCTGCAACGTCACCAGCAGCGTGATCGTCAGCCAGTGCACATACGGCCCGTACCAGATCATCGTCACCGCGAGCGCCGGCACGCCCAGCACGACGACGCGCAGGGCGTGCCGCAGCGGCAGGGAGTCGCGCGTCAGGTTCGCGCGGAAAGTGGTGAGCAGCCGCGGCAGCAGCGGCGGCGGACGGCCGGCGGCATCGACGCCGGGTCGCGCCGTCGCCGGGGCGGTGACGGTGACGGCGATACGCATGCGCTCGGTGATCGCCGTCAGCGCGACGCGGACGGGATCGTCGGGCGCGAGCAAGGCCGCCTGCGCGTCCATGCCCGCGAGCAGCTGGTCGATCAGCCGTGTCTGGCCGAGGCGGTCCGTCGTGATCGCGCGGGCCAGAACGCGCAGCAGCAGCCGCAGCCGGCGCAGCCCGTGCAGCGCCGCGAGCCGCGCCTCGGCGCGGTCCGGCTGTTCGCTCTCCGGTTCCAGCAGGTCGCTCAGCGCGACGATGTGGCCGAACACCTGCTCGGCCACTTCCAGGCGGATCAGCCCCTGGGCCGCACGCACGCTGCCCGGCCCCAGCCAGCGGACGGCGCCGAGCAGGTTGTCGCGCGCCGTCTCGATCCGTTCGCGCGTGACGCGCCGGTAGTCGCGCGCATGCTGCGCCCAGCGGCGCGCGTCGCCGCCTTCGGACAGCACGCGCGTCATGTCGCCGACGAGGGCGGACAGCGCGTGGTAGGAGGCACCGAGCGCGCGACGCGCCGGCTGGTGCGGATGCAGCCGCCACAGACCCAGCGTGAGCAGCGACGCCCACAGTCCCCCCGCCAGGAACGCGGCGCCGGTCGCGGCGGCATCAGCCGGCGCGAGGGGGTGGTCAAGCGCGAGCACCGCCGCGACGCCGAGCAGGTTGCCCACCGTCTGCCCGGCCTGTCCGTAGATGCGCATCATCGCGCACCCGAACAGCACGACGCCGCCTGCCGCCACCGCGGCCACGGCGCCGAGGTCGCGCGCGAGCCCCATGATCGCGACCAGCAGCGTGCCGGCGACGGCATAGGTCAGCGTCGGACGGACCCGTTCGTTGACCGGGCCGCCCGTATCGCACAGGCAGGTGAGAAAGGCGGCGAGCGCCGACATCCCCAGCAGCCGGATGTCGAGCGCCTGCCGCGCAATCAGGAACGGGCCGACGGCGAGCGCCGCGCGCACGCCCTCGGTGGGCGTGAGCGCGCGCGGGTCGACGCGCATGCCGATGCGCTCCGCGGCGCGCAGCAGC
>NZ_BANB01000144.1 GCF_000964365.1 Acidisphaera rubrifaciens HS-AP3
GGCGAGCGGCTGGTGCCGCCCTGCCCGGCGGTGCGGACGGTATGGGCGGGCCGCCCCGGCACGCCGGTGACGCAGCTGGAATACGCGCGCGCCGGGATCATCACCGACGAAATGATCTATGTCGCCCACCGCGAGAATCTCGGCCGTGCCGCCATGGCCGAGGGGGCGGAGGCACGGCGTGCCGACGGCGAGGATTTCGGCGCCGCGCTGCCCGCCTTCGTCACGCCCGAGTTCGTGCGCAGCGAGATTGCCGCCGGCCGCGCGATCATCCCGGCGAACATTAACCACCCGGAGCTGGAGCCGGTCATCATCGGGCGCAACTTCCTGGTGAAGATCAACGCCAATATCGGCAACTCCGCCGTCACTTCCGGCGCCGCGGAGGAGGTGGAGAAGCTCGTCTGGGCGATCCGCTGGGGCGCGGATACCGTGATGGACCTCTCGACGGGCCGCAACATCCACAACATACGCGGCTGGATCCTGCGCAACGCGCCGGTGCCGATCGGCACGGTGCCGATCTATCAGGCACTGGAGAAGGTTGACGGCGAGGTCGAAAAGCTGAGCTGGGACGTGTTCCGCGACACGCTGATCGAACAGGCGGAACAGGGCGTGGACTACTTCACCATCCATGCCGGCGTGCGCCTCGGCTACGTGCCGCTGACGGCGAAGCGGGTGACCGGCATCGTCTCGCGCGGCGGCTCGATCATGGCGCGCTGGTGCCTCGCGCATCACCGCGAGAGCTTCCTGTACGAGCATTTCGCCGACATCTGCGAGATCATGCGCCGCTACGACGTGTCGTTCTCGCTCGGCGACGGGCTGCGGCCCGGCTCGATCGCGGATGCCAACGACGCCGCGCAGTTCGCCGAGCTGGAGACGTTGGGCGAGCTGACCCGTATCGCCTGGGACCACGGCTGCCAGGTGATGATCGAGGGGCCGGGCCATGTCGCCATGCACAAGATCAAGGCCAACATGGACAAGCAGCTCGCCACCTGCGGCGAGGCGCCGTTCTACACGCTCGGCCCGCTGACGACCGACATCGCCCCCGGCTATGACCACATCACCAGCGCGATCGGCGCGGCCATGATCGGCTGGTTCGGCACCGCCATGCTCTGCTACGTCACGCCGAAGGAGCATCTCGGCCTGCCCAACCGCGACGACGTCAAGATCGGCGTCATCACCTACCGCATCGCCGCGCACGCGGCCGACCTCGCCAAGGGGCATCCCTCCGCAAGGCTGCGCGACGATGCCGTCTCGCGTGCGCGCTTCGAGTTCCGATGGGAGGATCAGTTCAACCTCTCGCTCGATCCCGACACGGCGCGTGCCTTCCACGACGAGACCTTGCCCAAGGAAGCGCACAAGGTCGCGCATTTCTGTTCCATGTGCGGGCCGAAATTCTGCTCCATGCGCATCACGCAGGATCTGCGGGCCGAGGCGGAGCGGATGGCGGCGATGGACGCCAAGAGCGCCGAGTTCAAGGCGGCGGGCGGCGCGCTCTACGTGGCGCAGCCGGATGCCCGTCCGGCTGCGGAGTAGGGACGCGGTGCCATGACCGTGCGTCGCGTCGCCATCATCGGCGGCGGGGTGATCGGGCTGGCGATCGCCCGCGCCCTGGCGCGCGACGGCCATGTCGTGGATGTCTTCGAGCGCGACGTGGCCGGCGCGGGCGCCACACGGGCGGCGGCGGGGATGCTCGCCGCGGGCATGGAGGCGGAGCCGGGCGAGCAGACGCTGCACGCGCTGTGCCGGCGGAGCCAGCTTCTCTGGCCGGATTTCGCGGCGGAGATCGCGCGGGAGTCGGGGCTGCCGGTCGGCCTGCGGACCGAGGGGACGCTGCAGGTCGCGCTGACGCAGGACGACGCGGCGCGGCTGCGCTTTCTCGCGGACTACCAGCATGGCCTCGGCGTGATGCTCGACTGGCTCACCCCGGCCGAGGCGCGGCGGCGCGAGCCGCATCTCGGCGCACGCCTCGCCGGCGCGCTGTTCTGCGCCGAGGATCATCAGGTCGACCCGCGCTTCCTGGTGCCGGCGCTGCGGGCCGCGGTCCTGGCCGCGGGCGTGCGGCTGCACGAGGGGGTGACGGTCGACGCGCTGCTGACGGCGGGGGGCGCGGCTTCGGGCGTGT
>NZ_BANB01000143.1 GCF_000964365.1 Acidisphaera rubrifaciens HS-AP3
TATCCCTTCCATACAGATTTACTTGTCAATGAACGGCAGGCCGTTTGGTTAGTGCCCTGCGAGGCGCGCCTTTTATGCGGGCCCGAGGGCCGTGTCAACGCGATGACGGCCGGGAGACCGCCGTTCTGCGCAGGGCTGCCCTGACGCGCTGCCGCCGGCGACGAGGAGCGGCCGCCAACAGCCCCTCCCCGTCCCCCCGGCTCACGTCAGACGAAGGCGCCGTTGATGGTCAGACGGTCATCCCGCGCCGACACGTGGAGTGTCTCGCCGTCATGCACCGCCCCCTCCAGCAGCAGGCCCGCCAGCGGGTTCTGCAGGCTGCGCTGGATCACGCGCTTCAGCGGCCGCGCCCCATAGGCGCTGTCGTATCCCTCGCGCGCGAGCCACGCCGTCGCCGCGTCGTCGACATCGAGCCGGATCTTGCGGTCGTCGAGCAGCGACTGCAGGCGCGCGAGCTGGATGGTCACGATCGCGGCCATGTCGCTGCGCTGCAGGCGGCGGAACAGAATGATCTCGTCCAGCCGGTTCAGGAATTCCGGACGAAAATGCCCGCGCACGACCGCCATGACTTGGCCCTGTACCATCGACACCGGCTCGCCCTCCGGCTGAGCCGCCAGGATTTCACTGCCCAGATTGCTGGTCAGCACGATGATGGTGTTGCGGAAATCAACCGTGCGTCCCTGCCCGTCCGTCAGGCGACCGTCATCGAGCACCTGCAGCAGCACGTTGAAGACGTCCTCGTGCGCCTTTTCGACCTCGTCGAACAGGATGACCTGATATGGCCGGCGCCGAACCGCTTCGGTCAGGGCGCCCCCCTCCTCGTAGCCGACATAGCCGGGCGGCGCACCGATCAACCGTGCGACCGAATGCTTCTCCATGTATTCGCTCATGTCGATCCGGGTCATCGCCCGGTCGTCATCGAACAGAAAGGCCGCGAGCGCCTTCGTCAGCTCTGTCTTGCCCACCCCGGTTGGGCCGAGGAACAGGAAGCTGCCGATCGGTCGGTTCGGATCCTGCAGGCCCGCGCGCGCGCGGCGTACCGCGTTTGCGACCACCCGAAGCGCCTCCTCCTGGCCGACGACACGGGCGCGAAGCTCATCCTCCATCCGCAGGAGCTTGGCCCGCTCGCCCTCGAGCATCTTGTCCATCGGAATGCCGGTCCAGCGCGACACCACCGCCGCGATGTCCTGCTCCGTGACGGCCTCGTTGACCAGTTGTCCGTCGGCAGGGGCTTCCAGTTTGCGCTCGATGTCCGGCACCACGCCGTACAGGAGTTCCGACGCCCGCGCGAGATCACCGCGCCGCTGTGCGGCTTCGATCTCGCTGCGCGCCTGCTCCAGGCGCTCCTTCAAGCGCTGCCGGTCGGCCACCTTTTCCTTTTCGGCCTGCCACGCGCTCGTCATGGCGGCCGCGCGCTCACCGAGTGTGGCAATGTCCTGTGCGAGCTTCTCCAGACGATCGCGGGACGCCGGATCGGTCTCCTTCTGCAGCGCCTCGCGTTCGATCTTCATCTGGATCAGGCGCCGATCCAGCTCGTCGAGCTCCTCCGGCTTGCTGTCCACTTCCATGCGCAACCGGCTGGCCGCCTCATCGACGAGATCGATCGCCTTGTCCGGCAGGAAACGGTCGGAGATATAGCGGTCGGAGAGCGTCGCCGCAGCGACAAGCGCGCCATCGGTAATGCGAACGCCGTGATGGGTCTCGTACTTCTCCTTGATGCCACGGAGGATGCTGATCGTGTCCTCGACCGTCGGCTGACCGACGAAGACCGGCTGGAACCGACGCGCCAGCGCCGCATCCTTTTCGACATGCTTGCGGTATTCGTCGAGGGTCGTGGCGCCGATGCAGTGAAGCGTGCCGCGTGCGAGTTCGGGCTTGAGCAGGTTCGACGCATCCATCGCGCCGTCGGCCCTGCCCGCGCCGACCAACGTGTGCATCTCGTCGATGAACAGCACGACTTCGCCATTCGCCGCTTCGATTTCCTTCAACACGGCCTTCAGCCGCTCCTCGAACTCGCCGCGGAACTTGGCGCCGGCGACGAGAGCGCCGAGGTCGAGCGCGAGCAACTGTTTGCCTTTCAGCGCCTCAGGCACGTCCCCGTTGACGATTCGCAGCGCGAGTCCCTCGACGATCGCCGTCTTGCCGACGCCAGGTTCGCCGATCAGCACCGGATTGTTCTTTGTCCGGCGTGCCAGCACCTGAATCGTCCGCCGGATTTCCTCATCGCGGCCGATCACGGGATCAAGCTTCCCGTCGCGCGCCAGCGCGGTGACGTCGCGCGCATATTTCTTCAAGGCATCGAAATTCGCCTCGGCATTGGCAGCCGTCACCTTCCGACCCTTGCGGCTGTCATCGAGCGCGCGGGTCAGCGCTTTTTCGGTCACCCCCGCCTCCCGCAGCACGCGAGCCGTGCTGCTGTCGCCGACCGCGAGCGCGAGCAGGAGGCGGTCCTGGGCCACGTACTCGTCGCCCTGCCGCTGCGCCGACTGCTGCGCGGCATCGAGAAGCCGCAGTGTCTCAGGCGCCAGTTGCGGCTGGCCGGCGCCGGAGCCGTCGACCCGCGGCTGTTTGGCGAGGGCGGCATTGGTCAGGCGCAGCGCCTCGTTCGGGTCGCCCCCTGCGAGGCGGAGGAGACCTGCCGCGGCACCCTCCGGATCTTCCAGGAGCGCCTTGAGGATGTGCTCCGGCACGATCCTCTGATGATAGTCCCGCAGCGCGACGGTCTGCGCCGCTTGCAGGAAGCCCTTAGCCCGATCGGTAAACCGTTCGATGTCCATGTTCGTCCCTTTGCCCAGGCGACGGTTGCGTGACCGCCAAACGCGGGCCCCGAATTCGGCAACCCCGGCAGTCTGCACTTAAAATGGGCATCCGGGTCAGCCGGCTCAAGACGGGCGGGTCCACCTCTCGAGCGAAAGGCCCGTCTGTATCCGTCGTCGGAGGCGGCCTAGACGCGCGGTTGTTGCGACGCGGCGATCGAAGAACGCCAGCGCCCGCTCGTCATCGGGATCGTCGGTCCCAAGCCAGACCAGCAGGGTCG
The DNA here is from genome assembly GCF_000964365.1 of Acidisphaera rubrifaciens HS-AP3. Classification (GTDB taxonomy): domain Bacteria; phylum Pseudomonadota; class Alphaproteobacteria; order Acetobacterales; family Acetobacteraceae; genus Acidisphaera; species Acidisphaera rubrifaciens. Next base: position 3,038 of record NZ_BANB01000143.1, read on the forward strand.
CGCCGTAGATGCCGGCAAGCGTGGCCCGCTTGGTATACCAGTTCATATCGGTCGAGCGGTCTCCGACCGCCCCCCAGGCGGCATCAGCGGTCGCAAAGAGCGTCCGTGCCGCCGCCCCACGATTGGCGGGCAAGCCCAAGACCGCGAAGGCGCGTCGCGCCGCCGGGCGGTGCGTCCGATGATCGGCAAGCCGGGCGGCGACCAGAGCGCGCAGCCGCTCACCCGTTCGCAGTTCGGCGGGCAGCCCAGGGGCGGCGGCCTCCATCCGCCGGTCGGCACGGGCGCAGAAAGCCTCTATCATCTCGACCGCGCCGCCCGGGAAGCATGACCGGGCCTCCGCGTCCGACCACCCGACGGCCGCCAGGGCTCGTGTTGTCCAGCCGAAGGTCGCCACCGCGGGCAAGACCTGTTCGATCGCCCGGTCCCGCATGGCTTCCAGTGCCTGGCTGCGCGCCTCATCGGGTCCGTTCATGCCGAAAGCAGCCCCGCGCGCGCCAATTCGTCGGCGTAGCCGAAGAAGCGGAAGTCGGTGACCCGCATAGGATAGAGTATGCCCTCGAGGTGGTCGTACTCATGCTGCACCACCCGTGCGTGGAAGCCCGAGACGGTCATGTCGACAGATGCGCCCGAGATATCCATGCCGCGATAACGAATGCGCCGGGCACGCGGAACCTTGGCCCGCATGTCCGGGATCGACAGGCACCCCTCCCACCCTTCGACGACATCGTCTCCGACCGGCTCGACGACGGGGTTGATCAGGACGGCACCCTCGGTCGGTCGGTCGTCCGGGTCATCGCCGCCACGTCCGGCCGGCACGCGAAAGACGAACAAGCGGAGCGCCACATGTACCTGCGGCGCCGCCAGCCCAACGCCACCCGCATCGTGCATCGTCTCGATCATGTCGCCCACCAGGCGTGTCACCTCAGGCGTGAACGGGTAAGGCACGTCCAGCGCCCTCGTCAGCAGCACCGGATGGCCGACCCGCGCGATCTTCAAGATAGCCATGCTTTTCCCTGGAACCCGTCTCCGTCGCCGCCGCAGAGGTGGCATAAGCGCATTGATGGGTATATAGCGTGGCGCCTCATGCGTGCATGGCCGACGGTCGCTGCTTTTAGGGCGACCTCGCCTCGTTCTCTCGCAAGTCGAAAGGAGAAGTAGCTAAGTGCAAGTTCTAGTCCGCGATAATAACGTTGACCAAGCCTTGAAGGCCCTAAAAAAGAAGATGCAGCGCGAGGGGATCTTCCGGGAGATGAAGCTGCGCCGCCACTATGAAAAGCCGTCCGAACGCCGCGCCCGCGAGGCCGCCGAAGCCGTTCGGCGCGCCCGTAAGCTTGAGCGCAAGCGGCTTGAGCGCGAAGGTTTCTGACCAGGCATAAGAAAAGAGCCGCGATCAGTTCGCGGCCCTTGGGAAGGTAGCCTCCCGGAGCAGTCCGGGAGGCTTGTCGTGTGTGCGCCGGCTTCAGACGCGCTCGTGGTGGGTATCGCCGGTTCCGACGCTGAAGGCCTGCCGCTGAAGCAGCTCCCGGTACAGTCCCTCCTGCCGCTCGAGGACCACCGGCGCGCCGTCCTGCACGATCTCACCATCCTGCATGACCACGATCCGATCGAAGTTCCTCAGCGTCGAAAGCCGGTGCGCCACGGCGATGACGGTGCGGCCGGTCATCAGGCGGTCGAGCGCGCGTTGCACAGCCATCTCGCTCTCGCTGTCCAGAGCGCTCGTTGCCTCGTCCAGCAGAAGGATCGGCGCGTCGCGCAGGAAGGCACGGGCGATCGCGATACGCTGGCGTTGACCGCCGGACAGCTTCACGCCACGGTCGCCCACGAGCGTCTGCCATCCATTCTCCAGCAGCGGAATGAAGTCGCAGCCGGCAGCCTCGGCGGCGGCCATCACCTCTTCGTCCGTCGCATCCGGGCATCCGTAACGGATGTTGTCCATCACCGACCGATGAAAGAGCATGACGTCCTGCGGGACGACCGAGATCGCCGAGTGAAGGCTTTCCTGCGTGATCTGGCCAATCGGCTGCCCGCTGATACGGATCGTACCGTGTTCCGTGTCGCGGATCCGCTGCAGCAGGGCTAGTAGCGTGGACTTGCCGCTGCCCGATCGACCCACGAGCCCGACCCGCTCGCCGGCCTCAATCCGCAGATTGAAGTCGTGGAGCACCTCGCGTCCGTCACCGTAGGCAAAGCTGACCCCCTCGAACGCGACGGAGCCGTTTGGATTGGTCAGGCGCGGTGCGTTCGGGGCGTCTACCATGTCATGCGGGACGAGCAGCGTGGTGAGGGCTTCGGACAGCCGTGCGAAATGCTGGATGCAGTCGACCAAGGCCAAGGCGAGATCGCGCGTGCCATGCAGGATGGTGAACCCCATCGTCGTGGTCAGGACGACGTCACCGGTGGTGATGGCGTGCTGCTGCCACTTCATCAGCGCCCAGGCTAGCAGGCCCGCGGTCATGAGCGCGGTCGTGACCGCGTGGACGATGCGCAGCCGCTCCAGATACCGGAGACTGGTTGTCCGGGTCTTCATCTCCCGATCGAGCAGGCTGCCGAAGCGCGCCCGCTCGCGGCCGAGCGCCCCGAACGCCCTGACAAGCGGCATGTTGCTGATCACGTCCACGAGTTCGCCGTCCACGGCGGCAGCGTCGGCGGCATAGGAGTGATGCAGCCGGCGCCCGGACGAAGCGAGACGGACGAGCAGCAGGCCGAGGCTGACCGACGTCAACACCAGCACGCCGGCGATCATCGGGCTGATCAGCCCCATGACGAGCACGGCACCGCAGACCGCGATGCAGGGCGGCAGCACGTTCCACGCGAACACGCTTTCGACCTGATAGATCGCGTTCGCAGTGGCGGTGATGCGTCCGGCAAGCGTGCCGGGCTGGCGATCCGCGAAGTACGCCGTCGAGTGACCGGTAAGGTGGCGGAACAGATCGGACCGTATGTCACCGGTCACACGAACAAAGGTGCGGGTCGCCGACCAGCCGCCCACTCGCCAGGAGAGATTATCGGCGGTGATCAGGCCGGCCAGCAGCGCAAACGCACCCCAGATGGGCGCCGATGGGCCGGCCATCAGGACATCGACCAGATGCTTCACCGCATATTGCGAACTGATCGAGAAGCCGACCCCCGCGAACACGGACGCGAGGATCACGGCATGTCCGACGAGATGCCGCCGGAAATACCGCAAAAGAAATCCCGCCGGGCTCTGCACCAGCTCGTCATTCCCGCGCATCCGGGTCTTGGCGGAGGCCATATCGCGTCTCCAAAAAACAACGCTGCCATGTCAACCGACTCGTCGCCGGCCGGTTGTGCGACCCACGCGCACGTGAATGCGCTTTGGTGTCGATGCATAGAACGAGGGGGATTTCACCGAATTAGGGCGCCGTTTGCCCCAAAGTTGCCGCAGTCGGAACGCTGCAGCAGAAGGAGAGCGGACGGAGACGACCGATGCGCATTGCCCAGGTGGCCCCCTTGTTCGAAGCCGTGCCGCCGCACACCTACGGCGGCACCGAGCGGGTGGTGTCGTACCTGACCGAGGAACTCGTCGGGGCGGGCCACGAGGTCACGCTGTTCGCATCCGGCGATTCTGTGACGAGCGCTCGGCTGACTCCTGGTTGTCAGCGGGCGATCCGCCTCGACCGGTCAGTGCGAGATCCCCTCGCGGCCCATCTAAAGATGATCGAGGAAGTCTGCCAGCGATCGAGCGAGTTCGATATCATCCACGGACACCTTGATTATTGGGCTTTTTCAGTGTTGTCGCGGCTGTCAACACCTTTTGTGACCACGCTCCACGGCCGCTTGGACCTCCCAGAACTTCAGCCAGTCTATGATTGCTTTAGGGGGGTTTCCCTTGTCTCCATCTCCAATGCTCAGCGACAACCGCTCCAGCAGGGCCATTTTGTCGCCACGGTGTATCACGGCCTGCCCGAGGGCCTGCTGGCGCCTACCGGCGTCGAGCGTGGCTATCTCGCGTTCCTTGGCCGGATCTGCCCTGAGAAGCGGCCGGATCTGGCAATCGAGATCGCCCGGCGCGCCGGTATGCCACTGAAAATCGCAGCAAAGGTGGATCAAGTCGATGTCGAGTATTTCGATACGGTTATCAAGCCGCTACTGGCCGGTGACGATATCGACTTCATAGGGGAGATATCCGAGACCGAAAAATCCGCTTTTCTTTCGGCAGCCTCGGCATTACTGTTGCCTATCGACTGGCCGGAACCTTTCGGCCTGGTCCTCATAGAGGCCATGGCGTGCGGCACGCCTGTCATCGCGTTTAAGCGGGGCTCGGTCCCCGAAATCCTCGAGGATGGGCTTACTGGATGGATCGTGGATAGTGTGGACGAGGCAGTGGCGGCCACACGGCGCCTGCAAGGGCTTTCAGCCGAGGCAGTTCGTGCCGAATTCGACCGGCGGTTCACTGCCCGGCGAATGGCCTTGGATTATGTGGATGTCTACGAAACACTCGTTCAGGCGTCCCGCCCTGGCCTGCGTCTGGTAGACTGACCGATGGCGCGGACGAAACAGAGACGTCCATCGGAGGACGATAGTGTGACTTGCCGACGGCATAACAACCTGACGGCGCTCCACGCCGCAGAAACGCAACCCGCGCGCCCCCGACTGGCGCTGCATTAATTTGATTTACATGCTTCTGGTCTGTTATCGAACCAACGCAGTGCGTGGCGGTTGGATGTGGGGCCAACTAACCGGCCTTGCCCGAGCGGCGGTGCGCGCGCCGGCTGGCGGTGTGGCGCGCGTCGTGACACCGCTGACCCCCGAGGGAGCTACAGCGCAAAATGGATGACGGACGACTGCCCGCAGACCCAGAAATCTCGCCGATCGCCTCGGCCAGCGCGGGAGGCGGGGGCGGGATCGCCAGCACGCAGAGCAGCCAGGCCGGCGGATCGGCGGGCCCCGACCTGCACCCCCGAGTGCTGGCCGTCATGGTGGCGGCCCGGTACTACGGTACCGAGATGGACCCCAACGAATTCCGGCGGGCTCCGGGCGACGAAACGCCGAGCGCGCAGGCACTCTGCCAGTGGATTCAAGGGTCCGGCATGTGGGCGCGGGGGCTTCGCCTCCGCTGGCGGCAGCTCATGCGGCTGCAGGATACAGGCCCGCTGGTCCTACTGTTCACGGACGGCACGGCTGGTATCCTGACCTCCGTGAATGCGGACAAGTCCGTCGTTTTTCTCAAAGATCCGCGGGCCCCTGCCGGTGACGCCGCAATCCCGGTGGATGAGCTGCGTCTGAGCCAGGTCTGGACGGGGGAGGTCATACTTCTGCGAGCCGAGCGCGGGATCGCCGAAAGCGACGCGCCATTCTCGCTCGCGTGGCTCGGCACCCTCGTGCTTCAGGAGCGGCGTTCGCTGCGCGATATCGCCATTGCGTCCCTGACCCTCAGCTTCTTGACGATCTTTCCGCCCCTCCTCGTGATGACGGTGGTGGACAAGGTCCTCACACACCACAGCTATTCGACGCTCACCTTGCTGTCGGTCATCCTTTTGATCGCGGTGGTGTTTGAGACGATCATCGGTCATGCGCGGCGCTTGATTACCGTCGTAGTCGGCACGCGCATCGACACGCGGCTAAGCCTCCACGTCTTCAACCGCCTTCTTCGTCTCCCGTTGGACTATTTCGAGCGCAATCCGTCGGGCGAGACGATGCATCGATTGACGTCGGTGTACAAGGTCCGAGACTTCCTGACGGGCAAGCTTCTCACGACGTTCCTGGATCTGATCACGCTGCTCGTGCTTCTGCCGTTCCTTTTCTATCTGAATGCGTCTTTGTCATGGATCGTCCTGGTCTGCGCCGCAGCGATCATGCTGATCATTTTGGCATATCTGCGTCCGATGCGGGCGATGTTCGGCCGGGTCATCCAGTCGGAAATCGAGCGATACGTGGTGATGAACGAGACCGTCTATGGCATCAAGACGGTCAAGTCGCTCGCGCTTGAGCCGGTTCGGAAATCCTTGTTCGACGCCAAGGTCGCAGACGCGGGCAAATGGCGCCTCAAATACGGGTATCTCGGCAACTGGCCGCAGACCCTGGTGACGCCAATTGAACGGTTCATGTCGATCGGCATCATTCTGGTCGGTGCCCTTTTGGCGATGCAGGACAATACCGGCTACCAGATCGGCGCGCTGTTTGCCTTCATGATGCTGTCGATGCGGGTCGCCGCACCGCTCGTTGGATTGGCGCGTCTCATCGACGACTATGAGGAAGTTGCTGCGGCGATCGGTGAGGCGGCATCCGTGTTGAACCGCCCGTTGGAAAGCAACGCGACCCACGGCGGTCTCCGACCGAAGTTTGCCGGCGCCATCCACTTCGACGACGTGACTTTCACTTATTCCGGCACGAAGACGCCTGCCCTCGACCGCTTGTCTTTCGCCATCCCGCCCGGGACGATGCTGGGCGTCGTCGGCCGATCCGGTTCGGGCAAGTCCACGGTCACCCGCCTGTTGCAGGGAATCAACCGTGAGTACTCGGGCTACATCAAGATAGACGGCGCTGACCTGCGGGAAATCAACCTTCGGCATCTGCGCCAGAGTTTTGGTGTGGTTCTTCAGGAAAACTTTCTGTTCCGTGGCTCCATCCGCGAAAACATCATATCGGGGCGCCCGGGTCTTACGCTTGAGGACGTGGTGCGTGCCGCTCGTCTCGCGGGGGCCGAGGAATTCATCGAACGCATGCCGAACGGCTATGAGACGTTCATCCAGGAAGGCTCGCCCAATCTTTCGGGCGGTCAGCGGCAACGTCTGGCCATCGCTCGCGCGCTGATCACGGATCCACGACTACTGATCCTCGATGAGGCCACGAGCGCCCTCGATCCAGAGAGCGAGGCACTCGTGAACGCTAATCTGGCGCGGATCGCGCGAGGGCGGACGATGGTGATCGTCTCCCACCGGCTGTCGTCGCTGACGGATTGCGACCAGATCTTGGTCTTGGAGCGAGGCCGCATGGTGGACCTTGGTCCGCACCGTGTGTTGCTGGAACGATGCTCGCTCTATCGTCAACTTTGGCAGCAACAGAACCGCCATGCCGACACCGGCAGCCGACCTGCCGCCTTGACCCCCGTCCTTGGGCAAAGCGGCGGCTGAGAACGCCGGTCTGCGAGCTGCATAGCCCCGCAGTTCATCTTCCGGCACCGCAAATTGGATCATCGCGATGGCGCGTAGTCGATCGACCAGCCTTGTCCCTGTCCGAGAGGATCATGCCGTCATGCCGGCGATCCTCGAGTTTCAGTCGCCGTCGGCGGCCATCATCGCCGCACCGGTCCCACGCTCGGCGCGTGGGATCGTGTGGATGGTGACGGCGCTCTTTGCGTCATGCGTGATCGCGATGGGGCTGATCCCCGTCGACAAGGTCGTGACCGCACCGGGTAAGGTCGTCTCGCAGGCGGCGACCATCGTGGTTCAGCCGCTCGATACCGCGATCGTCCGGTCCATCGATGTGCATGAGGGTCAGGTCGTTCGTGCCGGAGATATTCTGGCGCGGCTCGATCCGACATTCGCGGCCGCCGATGTCGGGGCCCTCGCCGCGCAGGTCGACTCGCTTCAGGCTGAAGTCAGCCGCGAACAGGCGGAGGTGGAAGGCAAGCCGTTCACCTATACCGGGACCGATCCCAATCTCTCGCTGCAGGCCGCAATCTTTGCCCAGCGAGCGTCCGAACGCAGCTTTAAGCTCGAGACCTATCAGCAGAAAATCAACGGGCTCGCGGCGACCGTTCAGCGGAGCCTGGCTGACGCAGGCGCCTACAGGCAACGTCTCGCGGTCGCCGAGCAGGTCGAACACATGCGAAAGGACCTCGAGCGGCTGCAGGTCGGGAGCCGGCTGAATTCCTTGCAGGCTACGGACAACAAGCTGGAAATCCAGCGCGGTCTGGAGAACGCGGTCAATACGGCAGAGTCCGCCAAGCGGGATCTGGCGGCGATGGTCGCGGAGCGGGATAGTTATGAAGGCAACTGGCATGCCGAGGTGGCGCAGAGGCTGGCTGAGTCGGCCCGCAAGCTGTCGGATGCGCGCGAGCAGCTGAACAAGGCCAAGCTCCGTCGCGAACTGGTGGAGCTTCGTGCCGATCGTGACGCGACCGTCCTCACGATCGCGAAAGTCTCCGTCGGGTCCGTGCTTCAGTCCGGGGATCAGTTCATCACGCTGGTGCCGCTTGACGCCCCGCTGGAGGTGGAAGGTAAGATTGCCGGCAGCGACGACGGTTTCGTGCATGTCGGCGATCCGGTGGCGATCAAATTCGACACGTTTCCCTATTCGCAGTACGGCCTCGCCTACGGCACGGTGAAGACAATCAGCGCGGACAGTTTCACGAACGCCGACGCCCAGTCGGGGCGCGGCGGGCGGGGTGGTGGCATGGCCGTCGATCCGACGAGTTCGGAGACGTTCTATCGTGCACGGATTTCGCTCGATCAGATTAAGCTGCATGACACGCCGGCGGGGTTCCATCTGATCCCAGGCATGCCGATTACCGCCGACATCAAAGTAGGAAAGCGGACAATGCTTGGCTATCTGCTCGGCCGCATCATGCCCGTCGCGCATGAGGCGATGCGCGAGCCCTGAGCGGTCGATGACAGCGAGTCGGAGCAACGCATGCGTGGCGTGATCACCCGCGTCGCCGCGATACGCTCATCGGAGGCTGCCCTGCTCCGGGCGACGCAGCTCATCGAAAAAGGACGCGAGAAAGAAGCCCTCCCGCTACTGGCGCGAGCGGCCCAGAAGGGTGTGGCTGAGGCCGAATTCAGGCTCGGACGCGTCTATCTCGAAGGCAAGATCGTCCCCCAGAGCAAACAGGAGGCGTTGCGCTGGCTGGAATGTGCGGCGAAACAGAACCATACCGAAGCCCAGGCAATGCTCGCGGCGATGTTCGTGCATGGCCTGTCCTTCGCGCCGCAGTCTGGCACGACGTTGTTTGCCGCCGCGGCAACAGGCGGACCAGTAACCCGGCCTGATTTCGAACGGGCCGCTCACTGGGCCCGTCTTGCCGCCGAGTCCGGCTCACCGGAGGGACAGGCAATCCTCGGATTTCTGCTGACAAGCGGCCCGGAAGAGATGCGCGACGTCGATGCCGGTACTGAATGGTACAGGCGGGCCGCAGAGGCAGGGTCGCCACAGGGGTCCCTCGGCTACGCGATGGCGATAACCCGCTCCAATCCCGACGACGCCGGGCATCAACTTGCCATGTCGCATCTGCGACGAGCGGCCGAAGCCGGCATACCGACCGCCTTCTTTCTTCTGGCCGTGATGAGCGAAAACGGCGTGGGCACCGAACGGGACCTCGCGGCGGCGGCACAATATTATCGCGAAGCCGCCGAGCGCGGTAACTCCAACGGCCAGGCTCGTTGGGGCCTCGCGCTGCTCGAGGGTCGCGGCGTCGATAAGAACCCTTCCGAAGGCGAATCATGGCTCCGCCGCGCGGCACTGGCCGGCGACAGCGAAGCCGCGGCGCTCGTGGGTGATCTGTACGCGCGGGGGGGAGATCTGCCGCCCAACTATGCCGAAGCCGCCATTTGGTTCACACGCGCGGCCGAACTTGGCCACAAGGGCGCCGCGCGCGCACTTGGGCTGTTGTATCTGACGGGAGCCGGCGTCGGCCGCGATCCGGAGGAGGCGGCCCGGTGGTTCCGCGTATCGGCGGAGGCCGGCGACAGGCAAGCGCAGGCCGATCTCGCCAACATGCTCCTTCGGGGCGCGATCACGAACACCGAGGACTTCGTTCGCACACGACAATGGTTCGAAGAGGCCGCCATAGGCGGCGATCTGGTGGCCGCTTTCAACTACGGCGTCTGCCTCGCCGAAGGCGTCGGAATCGAACAGGACGAAAAGCAAGCTGCCCACTGGCTGAAGGTCGCCGCCCAAGGCGTCGTGAATGCACAGTATTGGTACGGACGCATGCTGATGCAGGGCCGCGGCGTCGCCCAGGACCTGACCGAGGGGCGGGCCTGGATAACCCGGGCGGCGCGCGCCGGTATGCTGGACGCGCAGGTTGCCTTGGCCGAAATGCTGGTGAACGGCCGCGGCGGTGCACGCGACCACACGGCAGCCTTTGAGCTGTTCTCGCAGGCCGCCGCGAAAGGGCATGTCGGCGCGATGTTCGCACTCGGCGCCATGCTTGGGGGCGGCCACGATATTCCAACTGACCGCACCCAAGCGGAGCGGTGGTTCAGACAGGCAGCCGAACGGGGGCATCCGCAGGCGCAGATGATGCTGGGACGCTATCTGGCTCGTGGCCTTGCGGGCAGCGTGGACCGGGTCGAGGCCCGGCTGCTGTTCGAAAAGGCGCTCGCCCAGGGAGTCGACGAAGTCCGTGCCGACCTCGCGGCGCTCGATTCATCGTCGGATGAAAGCGCTCCGCCGACGCAAAAGGCCGTCAACCACTGACCAGCCGCGCGGCTTTAGACGACAAGCGCCGCCAAGCCGCCTCCGGGGCAGCGACCGAGGCATTCATACTCGGAACCGAAGCGCTCGCCCGACAGGATGCCGGCGAAGCGCAGCGTTGGCTGCGGCGCGCACGCCGGCTGGCTCCCACGGATCATGCCGTGGCCCTGGCTCTGGCGACGGCGATCTTGCATGACAACCCCAGCGAAGCTGCGACCCTTGCCGAGGAAGTGACGAACGTGTTGCCCGTCCGGCAAGCCTGGACGTGCCTGGTTGCCGCGCGCCAGGCTGCTGGAAACCATGCCGGTGCATTGGAAGCGCTCCGCCGTCTGCTCGGCGAATATGCCATCGATGAGGCCATCACCAAACTCGCGACCATCGTCTGTTCAACGTCTGCCTCCGGGCACTGGTGCGGAATCGACGCGACCGGCCGCGTCGTCGGTGAGGCCGCCGGCGATCGTCTACTGCTTTTGGACGGCCGCAGGCTCGGGGCCACCATCCGCCGACTTCCCCGCGACTGGATGTCCCATCGCATGCTCGCGGCATTCCACGGGAAAGCCGAATTGATCGGCAGTCCGATCCGGCTTGATCTCATTGTCCGAGCGCACGGCATTGCCAAGGCGACGACCGATGGCGGCATCGAGGGGTGGTGCTGGCAACCGGGGATGCCTGATACGACCCCCGTCCTGACGCTCGAGGATGATCGCGGTCGCAAGCGGCGCATCCTACCGACGGGACTGGCAAGCAGCGGCAACGACGTCCTCTATAGGCACTGGGCCTGGTCGATCCCCTCCGACGAAACGATCAAGTATACGGCACCGATACGGATCCTGGCGCAGGACGGCAGCCACCTGCCCGGAAGCCCGCTCGATCCCGCCATGTTCCAAAGAGCGACGGCCGATCTGGCGCGAACATGGTCACCACGGTGTCGCCCACAGGCACGGCGTCAGGTGACGGCTCCCCTGCCGCTCACCTATCTTTCACGCCGACGAACCGGAGCCGCACGCCGGGCCCCGGCATGCGTCGTGATCCCCGTGCACGACGGCGGTCAGGTCGTCATCGCCTGCCTTCAAAGGATCATCCGCCACGTACCTCGCTCCTGGCCGATCATTTTGGTCGACGACGAAAGCCGCGACCCCGCCATTCGCGAACTGCTCGACACGCTCGCGACCCGACCACGTGTCACGCTTGTCAGACTGAAAGCGCAGGGGGGATTTCCGCGGGCCGCCAATACCGGTATGCGCGCCGCCGCCGGCCATGACGTCCTGCTGCTGAACAGCGATGCGCTGCCGCCGCCCGGTGCTTTTGCGCACCTGCGGAAAGCCGCCTACTCGTGCGGCGACATCGGCACCGTCAGCCCTCTGTCCAATGATGCGACCCTACTCACCTATCCGGATAACGGACCGACCACCCCGCCTGATGACGAAGCCTCGCTCATGCACCTCGCGGCACTGGTGGCTGACGCGAACGGCAGCGCCGTCGTCGACATCCCGACGGGTGTCGGCTTCTGCATGTATATACGGCGTGACTGTCTCGATGACGTGGGGTTGTTCCGCGAGGATGCTTTCGCGCAGGGATACGGCGAAGAGAATGATTTTTGCCTGCGGGCGCGCCATCTGGGCTGGCGACACGTCGCAGCGGTTGGCGCCTATGTCGCGCACGCCGGATCGGCGTCATTCGCCGCAACCAAGAATGCCTTGATCGAACGGAATCTCGGGGTACTGGAGTGGCTGCATCCGGGCTGGCGCGACCTGATCGAAGACTACGGCAAACGCGACCCTCTGTTCGACGCGCGACGGCGCATCGACGCGCGACGCTGGCGCCGCACCGCGGACGCGCGCAGACCAAGCGTGATTTTCGTGACTCACGCGGATGGCGGCGGCGTCGAACGCATCCTTCGCGAACGCGTGGCGGCGGCGAAAGCAGACGGACGTCGTGCCATCATCCTTCGCCCAGGAAGTGATGAAGAAGTGCGGATCTGTGACAGCCCGCAGAACAACTTTCCCGACCTGAGTTACCGGCTTCCGGACGAGGCGTCGTCGCTGCATGCCTTCCTTCGGTCCTGCCGCCCTGAGAGAATCGAATATCACCACATGCTTGGCCATCATCCGTCGCTGCTTGGTCTCGGGGACGCGCTTGGCATACCGTTTCAAGTGTATGTTCACGATTATGCCCTACTGTGCCCGCGTGTGACGCTTATCGGACGCGACGGTCGCTATTGCGGCGAACCAGATGCAAGCACCTGCGATCATTGTGTGGCGGATGCGGGGCGTATGATCGAAGAGACGATCGACACGGCCGATCTGCGATTAAGGTCAGCGGCTTTCCTCGCCAGGGCCGCCGCGATCGTCGCTCCGTCGGATGACGCCGCCGCGCGCCTGCAGCGTCACTTCACGGGCCTGAAAGCCGATGTTCGGCCGCACGAACAGGATACCGTGCGTCCCCTTTCGGTCGGTCGAGGCCTCGATCGGTTGGTGGTGGCCGTCGTGGGTGCGCTCGGTATCGACAAGGGCTATCAGGTGCTGCTGGACTGTGCCCGGGATGCCGCCGATCGCCGCCTGCCGCTGACATTCGTCCTTGTCGGCCACAGCATCGATGATGCCCGGCTGCTGCAGACCGGTCGCTGCTTTGTGACCGGTCCTTATCGGGAAGGCGAGGCAGCTGACCTGATAAGGCAGGAAAGAGCCGCGTTCGGCTTCATTCCGTCCATCTGGCCCGAAACCTGGTGCTTCGCGCTCAGCGAAATATGGCGGGCCGACCTCCCCGCGATCGCCTTTGACATCGGCGCGCCCGCGGACCGTATCCGGGCTACCCGGGGCGGGTTGCTACTGCCCCTCGGCCTCGCCCCAGGTGCCGTCAATGCCGCGCTGCTTGCGGCCCCGCGCCAGTTTGGCCATGTATAAGTTATAGATGTAGCGCCGGCGTCGGCTCACTCACCGGACTGCATTCTGCCTGCCACATCCACCCCAATCTCTGCACAGCGAGAGACGCCCCTGATGTCTGAAGCCGGCAATGCCGTCCTGACGCGAGCCTCCGCCGAGCCGAAGGCAGCCCCCGATCCCGCCGGACGAGCCGCCGGCTCCGTGTCCGAACTGCGGGTATCGGCGCACCTGATGACGCTCGATCCCGGCATCTTCTGCGTGGTGCGGCAGCCCGGAGCGGTGCCGGAGGACCCGGTCAGCGGATTGCCGGGGGTGCGCATCTCGCTGCCGCCCGCAGCGGCCAGCCAGCCCGACGCGGTTTCGATCAGCACGTTCAGGTCCGACGGCTGGCTAGGCGGCGGCAACGATGCCGCGCTCATCCGTATTACCGGCATGCCCGCGCAGATCATGGTCACCGTCTATCAATCAGCGAGCCAGGGGCCGGAAGCGGCCCCACGGCTTCAGGTGGTCCGGGTGTCCGGAGGGGACGCGGGCAGCAATGCCGCGCCGCTGGGTGGGCCAGCCAGCGGTATGCCGGCCGCTCAGCCGCCGGCCGACGCCGGCAGGCACGCGGTGGTGGCGCATCTGCAACGGACCGGGGACGTCGGCTGTGCCCTCGGAGAGTGGCTCGGCACGCGGGGCAGCAAACTTTGGATCGAGGGCTTCGGGCTTGCGCCGGTCGACGGGATCGCGCCCGCTGATCTTGAATACCAGGCGGTCCTGGGCCGTGGCTGGCTGTCCCCATGGGTCGCGAGCGGTAAGTTCTGTGGAAGTCGCGGGATGGCGCTGCCACTGCTGGGGTTGCGGGTCCGCCTTGCCGACGCCGCAGCAAAGACGCACACGCTGACTTATTCGGCGAGTTTCACCGACGGCACCGTGGTCGGGCCGGTCCAGAGTGGTGAAGCATGCGAGGCCGAGAGTCTGGCTCCCTTGGAAGCCTTCCAAATCACAATCCGTCCACGCGAAGACGGTAAGGCTCCCAAGCCGACCGTGAAGGCTGGCGCGCCAACGGGCGGCCGTAGCCCCACGTCGAAGCGCGGCCGATAGTAATCGGTGGGCGCGCCGTCCCCGGCGCGCCCACGATCCTGGCGCCGGCATGAGGCAGTGAGTTCAAGTGAAATTTCTGTTCGTACACCAGAACTTTCCTGGTCAGTTCCTGCACATCATCCGCCACCTGATCGCGCAGCGTCGACACGAAGTGGTGTTCATAACTGAACCGAATCAGAACTTCATTAACGGCGTAAGGAAAGTTCCGTATCGAAAGCCGGCGCCGCCTCCGGAGACCACGCACTGGACGGTCCGGGAGCTTGATCTGAGCATGCGGCGCGCCGAGGTCGTCGCGGCCACGGCCACCAGCCTCAAGAATTTGGGCTTCACGCCGGACATCATCATCGGCCATCATGGCTGGGGCGAATTGCTGAACCTCTGCGACGTCTGGCCCGACGTTCCCATCCTTGGTTATTTCGAATTCTTCTATCAGACGGTCGACAGCGATGTCGGCTTCGATCCGGAGTTTCCGGTCCCCCCCGGCGACTTCCCGCGCATTCGCGCGAAGAATGCGGTAAACCTCCTTGCATTGAGCCTCAATCAAGCCGGCCAGACACCGACTGTCTGGCAGCATTCGACCTATCCCGACTGGGCGCGCCCGAAGATCGAGATCCTGCCCGAGGGAGTCGATCTGACGACCTGCAAACCCAATCCGACGATACGCCGCAGGCAATTCAGGATAGGCGACACGGTGATCCGCCCTGAGGAGAAGCTGGTTACCTACGTCGCCCGGGACCTCGAGCCCTATCGCGGATGCCACATCATGCTGCGGGCACTGCCGCGCCTTCTGGCCAAGCGGAAGGACGTCCGCGTGGTGATGGTCGGCGGTGACGGCACCAGCTATGGGGCAGCGCCTGCCGGCACGACGTGGAAGCGGTTATTCCTGGATCAACTCGGCGATCGGCTCGACCTAGACCGCGTGCTGTTCCCTGGCCGCATTCCGTATGAGCTCTACCTGCAAATGCTGCAGCGGTCGGATGCCCATGTCTATTTGACCTATCCGTTCGTGGCGTCGTGGTCGCTCCGCGAGTCCCTGGCGATGGGATGCCCGGTGATCGGGAGCGATACGGTCCCGGTGCAGGAATTCATCCAGGATGGTCAGAACGGTCTTCTCACTCCCTTTTTCGATCACGACCGGCTGGCCGACACCATCCTGACCGTTCTCGAGGACGCGCCGCTGGCGAGGCGCCTCAGCGCGGGCGCCGTCGCCTGGGCGGAACGCAACCTGGGTATGCCCGCCTATCTCGCGGCCTATGAGGGGCTGATCGCCCGAACCGTCGGAACAGGCGATCTTGGGCACACGGCCGCCAGCCCCGCGCCGCAACCCTTTGACGCGCGGGCGCCAGCCCCCACATCATCTGGAGACCGCCCCCCCGCCAGAAAGGCCGCGCGACATGCAAGCAAAGGACACGGGACGAAACGCGCCAAGCCTGCCGTGCGCCCCGGCGGTCGCCGCGCATGATCGAAGCCATGGCGCCTCCGCCCCCGCGCCGACATGGAACCTGTCCGATCTGTATACCGGGCAGAACGACGCTGCGATCGACCAGGACCTTCTGACGACCGCCGAGGCGGCCGAGGCCTTTCGCGCACAGTTTGCGGGCCGTATCTCCTCGCTGGATTCGCCCGAGCTGGCGTCAGCCATCGAGGCATATCAGCGTATCGAAGAGAGCCTCGGCAAACTCCTGTCATATGCTCAGCTGTGCTACAGCGCCGAGACCACCGATGCTGGCACCGGTCAGTTCTATCAGCGCATCACCGAGCGGGTGACGGATATCAGCAGCAAGCTGCTGTTCTTTACACTTGAAATCAACAGGCTGGAGGACGCGGCCGTCCAGACGCACCTCGCCAACGCGTCCCTCGCGCGATGGGGCTCTTGGATACGGGACTTGCGGGTATTTCGCCCGCACCAGCTATCCGACGAGCTTGAGGCCTTTCTTCACGAAAAGGACGTGACGGATCGCGCCTGGGTTCGACTGTTCGACGAAACCATCGCCTCGATGCGTATTCCCCTCGGCACCGAACAGGTGACCGTGACGCACGCACTGAACAATCTGTCCGACCGCAGCCGCCCGGTGCGGGAAGCCGCCGCGCACGCGCTCGAGGGGGCGTTCAGCGAACGGCTGCGGCTTTTCTCCCTGATCACCAACACGCTGGCGAAAGACAAGCATATCATTGACGTCTGGCGGCACTATCCCACGCCCGGCAGCTACCGCAATCGCTCGAACATGGTCGAGGACGATGTGGTTGCGGCGCTGGTAAGCGCGGTCACCGCCGACTATCCGCGCCTCTCGCACCGATATTACGCGCTCAAGGCCCGCTGGCTCGGGCTGCCGAAGCTGCAGCACTGGGATCGCAACGCGCCGCTGCCCGAGGATGATGATCGGGAGATCGGCTGGGACGACGCCCGTCGATGCGTCCTGACCGCATACGCCCGCTTCAGCCCGGAGCTTGCCACGATCGGCGAACGGTTCTTCGAGCGGCAGTGGATCGACGCTACGCTGCGCGACGGCAAATCCAGCGGTGCCTTCTCGCACCCGACCGTTCCGTCGGTGCATCCCTACATCCTGATGAACTACCATGGGCGCACGCGAGACGTGATGACGCTTGCTCATGAACTCGGTCATGGCGTGCATCAAGTTCTCGCTGCCGAGCAGGGCTACCTGCTGTCGCAGACCCCCCTCACGCTGGCCGAGACTGCCAGCGTGTTCGGAGAGATGCTGACGTTCCGATCCCTGCTGGACAACGAAACCGATCCTCGTCGCCGGCGGATCATGCTCGCCGGAAAAGTGGAGGACATGCTCAATACGGTTGTCCGCCAGATCGCATTCTACCAGTTCGAAACCCTCGTGCATCAGGAGCGACGCGGCGGCGAGCTGCTTCCCGAGCGGATCAACGAAATCTGGATGACCATCCAGCGCGACAGCCTGGGGCCAGCCTTCGACCTCTCGCCGGCATACGGTGTATTCTGGGCTTATATCCCCCACTTCATCCATTCACCGTTTTATGTCTATGCCTACGCCTTCGGTGACTGCCTCGTGAACGCCCTGTATGACGTGTTTCGATCAGGCGAGCGCGGCTTTCAGCAAAAGTATCTGGAAATGCTTCGTGCCGGGGGCACCAAACGGCACCGCGAGCTGCTCGCACCGTTCGGGCTCGATGCGTCTGACCCGGCTTTCTGGAGGCGGGGCCTCGACGTCATCGCCGGATTCATCGATGAGCTGGAGAACGTAGCCTGATGGCCGATATGGGCCGCAGCAACCTGTTTGGTGAGTTGCGTCGATTTGCGCGCACGTCCGGTGCCGTGGGCGGCATTGCCGCACGCGTCGCGGGAGAGCGCGTGTTCGGGATGCGTACGGATCGGGCGGCCCATGCCGAGGATCTGAAGGCGATCCTCGGTGGCCTCAAAGGCCCGCTGATGAAGATCGCGCAGTTCCTGTCGACGATCCCCGATGCTCTTCCCGCCGAATACGCCGCCGAGCTTGCGCAGCTTCAGGCAAACGCGCCGCCTATGGGGTGGACCTTCGTCCGCCGACGCATGGCCGCCGAGCTCGGACCCGATTGGCAGACCCGGTTCAAGACCTTCGATCACGAGGCGTCCGCGGCGGCCAGCCTCGGTCAGGTTCATCGCGCGACGTTGACCGACGGAACGGCCGTCGCCTGCAAGCTGCAGTATCCGGACATGCCGAGCACGGTCGAGGCGGATCTGCGGCAGCTCCGACTGGCGATGGCAATCTACCAGCGCATGGATAATGCGATCCATCAGGAAGACATCTACACGGAGCTCTCCGAGCGTCTTCGTGAAGAGCTGGACTACGCCCGCGAGGCGGCGAACATGCGGCTTTACGGGCTGATGCTCGCGCAGCAGGCGAGCGTGCACGTTCCCGAACCGGTCGACGGGTACTGCACGCATCGGCTTCTCACGATGACGTGGCTCGAGGGGCAATCGATCCAGAAACGGCTCGATGAAAATCCAGGCCAGGAGGAACGCGACACGATCGCGCGGTCGCTGTTTCACGCATGGTATGTGCCTCTCTACCGCTTCGGCGTGATTCACGGTGACCCGCATCTGGGTAACTATCAGGTTCGTCCGGACGGCACCGTCAATCTGCTCGACTACGGGGCCATAAGGGTTTTCCCCGCGCATTTCGTGCAGGGGGTCATCGCGCTGTACGAGGCGATACGCGATGGCGATGACGACAAGGCGCACCATGCCTATGCGACCTGGGGATTTGTCGATCTTGATCGGGAAAAGATGGCGGTGCTCAACGAATGGGCCCGGTTCATCTATGAACCGCTGCTGCAGGATCGCGTCCGAAGAATCCAGGAAACGAACGACCCGCAATATGGGCGAGAGGTTGCCGAACGGGTCCACGCTGGTCTGAAGCGGACAGGAGGCGTACGACCGCCGCGAGAATTCGTGTTGATGGATCGCTCCGCGATCGGTCTCGGCTCCGTGTTTCTCCGCCTCGGCGCGCAGCTCAACTGGTATCGGCTATTTCACGAACTGATAGATGACTTCAGGGCGGAGGATTTGGCCAACAGGCAAGCCAGTGCCTTGGCAGCTGCAGGCGTTCCCATCACAGCTTGAGACAGGCCGGGGACTATAGAAGCCGTTCGATCAATTTGGCCCCAAGCTCGCGGAGGCGTTCGCGCGCCCCGCGATCCTCCCAAGTCGACAGCGTGATGGTGCGCGACGCGGCGCTGTCCGCAGCGAACACGGCCTCCATCTGATTTCCGAAGGCGTGACCGAGAATGATCGCGTCGATCTCATTGTTCCAAACGGTGCTGCGCCAGTCGAGATTCGACGAGCCGACCGCCGACCATACGCCATCGATCACCGCCGTCTTGGCGTGCAGGACTCGCCCCTGAAATTCGTGCAGCTTGATCCCGGCCTCGAGCAGATCGCCATATTTTGCCCGGCCGGCCGCGAGAGCCAGTTCGCTCGTGCTACGGCTAGGCAGGATAAGCTGCACATCCACACCTCGGCGTGCGGCGCGTTCCAGCGCATGCATGAATTCCGGTGTCGGCGCAAAGAAGCCGGTCGTCAGATGAATCGAGTGCTGCGCGAGCGCGATTACGACCATCAGGTCTCTGTAGATCAGCGGCTTCCCATCCTGCGGCGAGCCGTCGATGGCCTGGATCAGGTATCCATCGGGAAATGGCGGCGGCGGCGCGGGCGGTTCCGGTATCGGCGGCCCCTTCTGACCACGCCACGTATCCATGAAGTAGTGCTCGAACTGCCGGACGACCGGGCCGATGATGCGGACATCGGTGTCGCGCCAGGCGTCGTCGTCCGGATCGGACGGAACATGGCCGGACGGACGGTTCTCGTAGACACGGCTGACGTTCACCCCGCCGGTGATGGCAAGCCGGCCGTCAACGCATAGCAGCTTGCGGTGATCGCGATCGTTGAGGTCGACCGGCACACGGCTGTTCGGGGTAAGGGGATTGTATTCGAGGACACGCACCCCGCCCGCGCGCAAACGATCGAACAGGGACTGCGACGTGTTCAGCGTACCCCAGGCATCATGGATGAGATTGACCTCGACCCCGCGCCGCCGGGCAGCCAGGAGAAGTTCCGCGAACTGTGCGCCGGCCGTATCGTCGAACTCGTAGCTTTCCATGTCGATCCGGCTCTTTGCCGTCTCGATGGCCGCCTGCAGGGCCTGGAACGAGGCAGGTCCATTGATCAGCAACGTAGCATGATTGCCCGGAACGAACGGGTTACGCGCGAGGCGCTCTCCCTCCTGCTTCATCAATGCCAATGCGTGGTCGGGATTGGCATCCGCCTCCGCTGTCAGCAGGGACGGATTGACCGGAAGCGTCGGGGCCGTGGCGCACGACGAAACGCCGAGCATCCACGGAAGAAGGCAGACGAACAGCCGTGCTTTTGTCTTCACAACCGCGGAGTAAAGCGGACGATATTGGAAAAACCAGACAAAAAATGCTACGAGACGTTACAGGCAATCCGCGGCTTCAGCAGATCCTATCGGCACGCGATGCCCCAAGGCTGGGCAGTCCCATCATGGATCACCTCACCCGGTTCGAACCGGGGCCCCGATATCTCTGCGAGCAGAGACCAGACGCGCGCCGGTTCCATCGGAACGTCAGGATCGTTCAGCAGCCGATCCAGTTCGTCCAGTTTGTGGCTGTATTCGAATTGGGTCACCGCTTCGCCTCCAACACTCATCGGCCTCCTGAGCCTTGGCCGTATAGAGCATTGTAAACGTGGCTGGATGGAGGCGGTTGCAAGGCAGTTTCATCGCATCGCGACCCGTGGGTGCCACCGTCCTCACATCGACGAGACAACGGCAGGAGCCAGGGCCTCTGCACGGGCGGCCGGGTGGGCCGGATTGCGGAACCGAAGCTCCCCGTCCGGGACGCCATCCGGTTCGGCCAGGCCAAACAACTCGAATCGCGATGCGCAGGTCACGGCGACGACGGGACGCGCTGCCGGGTCGGTCAGGAACTGACGCGCCTCGCCCTCGAGCTGCAGCCGGTCGCGCAACCCACGCCATTCCGCACGATCAGTATCTTCGATGAACATGGCAAGGATGCCGGGGCGGGCCCCGGTCAGCCGAGCCGGCGCGACGGCGCTCAGGCGGCGGCGCACGGCGGCCGCCACCTCGTCTTCGCGCCCCGCCCGCGCCGCCATCACGAACACCGCGGTCCCGGCCGAGGTGACCGAGAGATGCGCCTCCGGCCCGAACTCCCGCCGCAGCGACGACACCAGTCCCAACTCGTCGGCCTGCGCCGCCGCCAGCAGCAGCGGATCCAGCCGCAATACTACGGCCGCGTCGTGGTCCGTCCGCCGCCGTTCGACCAACATGGCGCATATCCGCGCATGCAGGGCCGCCAGCGCCGCGCGGTCGTCGTTCTGAAGGCCTTGCGGCAGAGTGACTTTGAGCAGGTACCGGCCGGGATGGGCCGCGAGCCAGGTTTGCAGGTCCGGGTCCACGCGATCCGCGAGATCGAACCAAGCACCCCGATGGACACCACGACCGTCCTCGGCCGACACGACGTCACACGCCACCTCGGCCTCGGTGCCGTCCCTGTGGATCAGCAGGTCGAAGGGTGCGTCGTCGATGAATCCGGCATGCTCAACGTCAAAGCCGCGCCCGCGCTGTATCCGTCCGGTGCGGAAGAGGTGGAACAGGGGCACAAGCGTCGCCGAGGCCCCGAGCGCCTGACGTAGCCCCGCCCGCAGCCGATCCGGCCCGCGGCTGGACAATTCGTCGGCCGACGCCACGATGTCCGCAGCCAAGCCGGCGAGGCAACGCTCTGCCACGGTCGGCGCGCGATTGATGCGTCGGCGCAATCGGTCGATCGTCAATTCAATGGCATGGCGTTGAAGCAGTGCCCGCCCCAGACGGGGGCCCGTCGTTGCGGCACGTTTGACCGCCGCAATACGTTCGTCCCAGACGGCTTCGCCGGCCAGACGCACGAATGCGTCCAGTACAACCGGGTCGGGTGCGGCTGCAGTCTCCTGGGACATCGAGGCACCTTTGGATCGAACAGAGCTTACGTGCCGCCGATACGGCGGAACCGATACTTATGTATAGTGGTTCTTCCGGGGAGCGGATCGTCCTGACACGCTGATTCTGTTTCACGGACTCGTGTTCGGCTGCGCCCGGTCGCGGACCCGGTCAATTGCGCAGAAGTCGCGGCCTCTCGGGCGCGTCCGGCGTCTGCGCCCGGTGCCGCAACAGATGGTCAGCGAGGACGCAGGCGACCATCGCCTCGCCAACCGGGACGGCGCGGATCCCGACGCACGGATCGTGCCTGCCCCTGGTGCTCACCTCGACCGACTGTCCGTGACGATCGACCGATCGGCGGGGCGAAAGTATCGAGCTCGTCGGTTTGACGGCGAACCGGGCCACCAGGGGCTGCCCGGTTGAAATGCCGCCAAGGATGCCGCCGGCATGGTTGGAATCGAAGGCGACTTCGTCACCCTCCATCCTCATCTCATCCGCATTGTCTTCGCCGCGCAGCGCGGCCGCGGCAAATCCGTCGCCGATCTCCACACCCTTGACCGCGTTGATGCCCATGAGAGCCCCGGCAATCTCGGCGTCGAGTTTGCCGTAAAGCGGTGCGCCGAGACCGGGCGGAACGCCGTCGGCGTGGATTTCGATGACGGCGCCGACCGACGACCCGGCCCGGCGCACCTCGTCAAGATAAGCCGCCCATTCGGCGGCCGCGACGGCGTCCGGACAGAAGAATGGATTTGCATCGATCGTATCCCAATCCCAGCGCGACCGATCGATGCCGTGCGGGCCGAGCTGCACGAGGGCACCGCGTATGCGCATGCCATCGCCGAGGACCTGCCGGGCGACCGCTCCTGCCGCCACGCGCATGGCCGTCTCGCGGGCCGAACTTCGGCCCCCGCCCCGATAATCGCGTATCCCATACTTGAGCGTGTAGGTCAGATCCGCGTGGCCCGGCCGAAAGCGATCAGCGATCTCGCCATAGTCCTTGGAGCGTTGGTCGGTATTGTCGATCAGCAGGGAAATCGGCGCACCGGTCGTCAGACCTTCAAACGTGCCGGACAATATCCGCACCGCGTCGGGCTCCCGCCGCTGCGTCGTAAACCGGGACTGTCCTGGCCGCCGCCGATCCAGATAGGGCTGGATGACGGCCTCACTCAGCGGCAGCCGCGGCGGGCACCCGTCGATGACGCAGCCGATCGACGGACCGTGACTTTCGCCCCATGTCGTCACGCGAAACAGGTGGCCGAATGTGTTGTGACTCACGTCCGGCCTCGCCGTGGCGGCCCGTTCATTCGGAGACGATCGCGATGTCGGGAGCCGCGGGATTCTTCATCCCGACGAGATGATAGCCGCAGTCGACGTAGTGGACCTCGCCCGTCACACCCGTGGCAAGATCCGACAGAAGGTACAGCGCCGCCCCGCCGACCTCTTCGATCGTGACGTTGCGCTGCATCGGTGCGTTGAGCTGATTCCAGCGAAGAATATACCGGAAATCACCGATTCCGCTGGCAGCCAAGGTCTTGATCGGGCCAGCGCTGATGGCGTTGACCCGGATGCGGTCGGCCCCGAGATCGGCCGCCAGATAGCGCACCGATGCCTCCAAAGCCGCCTTGGCGATGCCCATCACGTTGTAATGCGGCATCCAGCGCTCGGCGCCGAGATAGCTGAGCGTCAATAGACTGCCACCGTTGCGCATCATCGGCACCGCGCGCTGGCACACGGATACGAACGAGTAGCAGGAGATATCGACCGCCTGGAGAAAGGCCGCCCGTGGCGTATCGAGAAACCGCCCGCGGAGATACTGCTTGTCGGCAAAGCCGATGGCATGGACGAGAAAATCGAGACCGTCCCATCGCGCCGCGATCGATTCGAACGCCGCGTCGACGCTCGCGTCGTCCGCCACATCGCAGGGGAGCACGAGGTCGGAACCGATGGAGGCGGCGAGCGGCCGGACGCGCTTGCCGAGCGCGTCACCCTGATAGGTGAACGCGACTTCGGCGCCCTGGGCCGCGCATGCCGCGGCGATCCCCCAGGCGATTGAACGTTCGTTCGCCACCCCCATTACCAGCCCGCGCTTGCCTGCCATCAGGGAGCCGGTGGGAATCGAGGGCATCTCGGGCATCGCTGGGTCCGTCATTGGATAAGCCATGTGGTTCGCACGCGCCTCGACCCGGGACAAGCCCCGGCTGGCCGATCGACGCCCGCGACCCCATCCTATGGGGCAAGGAGACCGAAACCATGCCCGAAAGCCGTCCGCCGGCCACGACTGACTGGTCGGAACCGTTTGCCCGGTTCTCAGCCTGGCTCGACGAGGCTGTGACCGCCGAACCGAACGATGCCAACGCCATGACGCTGGCAACCGCGGCCCCGGACGGCCGCCCGTCGGCACGCATGGTGCTGTTGAAGGGACATGACGAACAGGGATTCGTCTTCTACACGAACCTCGAGAGCCGCAAGGGCCGGGAGCTCGCGGCAAATGCGCACGTGGCCCTGCTGTTTCACTGGAAGTCGCTGCGTCGGCAGGTGCGTATCGAAGGCCAGGTTGCGCCGGTCTCGGCCGCCGAGGCCGACGCCTACTACGCGTCCCGGCCCCGCCTGTCGCGCCTCGGCGCCTGGGCGTCCGACCAGTCGCGCCCCCTCGCCGCCCGCACCGAATTGGAAGACCGCGTCGAGGCCCTCGAACGGCAATACGCCGACGACGATATCCCTAGGCCGCCGCATTGGTCCGGCTACCGGGTCAGGCCGACGACGTTCGAGTTCTGGCGCGACATGCCATTCCGTTTGCACGAGCGGATCGTCTACCGGGCGGCCGCCGCGGGCTGGACCACGGAGATGCTGTACCCTTAAACATCCTTCGTGCCGATCCCAACCGCCCAGGCCGAGGTTGCGGCTTTCCTCAGCCAGCTAGCCGGCTCACCCCCCCTTGAGACAGCGGGTAGCCTCGTTTTCACCGGCAGTGATGACGTGCTCAAGCTGCGGAAGGCTATCAGCCGCCCGGTCGCCGACAGCCGCAGCCGCCGGTGGCGACGCGTGCAGGCCGACTACGAACTTGCCGTGAGCGCACCGCTGGCGCCGGGCCTTCACCACGACCTGCTGGCCATCGTACGGCGCTCCGACGGCGGTCTCGCGCTGGCCAGCGAGCCCTTGTCGCCGGACACCCCCGCGGTCGACTGGGCCCTCCGGATGACGCGCGTCGAGACGACCGACTTCGCTCGCGCCTGCGTGGACGCTGACGCGCTCGAGGGCCGCGCCGCCGACCTGCTCGCGGACCGAGTCTTCACCCTGCATCACCACCCGGCGACCCCGCCACAGACCGGGGGCGGATCGGAGACGGGCCGGATACTCGCCCTGACGACGGTCAAGGCCGCACTGGACGCCGGCTTCGCGCAGGCGGACGTTCAGGCCTGGGCCGGTACCGCGCTGATGCGGCTGGACGATGTCGGACGATTGCTGGACGAACGGACGGCTGCCGGCGCGCCCGTCGCGCGGCACGGCAATCTCCATCTCGGCAACATCTGTCGCTGGCAGCACGAGTGGACGCCGGTCGATGCGATCCCGCCGGACCCTCCGACGGGCGTGCCGGACGCCGTCTGGGACGTTGCCTCGCTACTGATCGAGCTGCACGCGGCCGGGCTCGACGGGCCGGCGAACCGGCTGTTTTCCCGCTACGTCGCCCGGACCGGCGACGCCGGTCTGGTTGCGCTGCTGCCTTTGTTCATGGGCATCCGAGGGTTGCTACGCGCGGCGGATCTGGCCACGGCCGATCCGACCGACGCCTCACGGCGGGCCCAGTTCTCGGCGGAGTGCCTTGATCGCGGACAAAGCGTCGTCGTGGCGGTCGGTGGCGTGCCCGGCGTGGGCAAGACGACCCTGGGACGCCGACTCGCCGTCGATCTTGGCCCGTTCCCGGGCGCGTTGCTCATGCGCTGGGACGACGTCCGCAAGCGCCTGCTCGGCCTTGTTCCCGAGGCGCCGTCGGACGGCGCCGGCCATGATCTCCCCGCCGTGACCCGGACGCGCGACGCGCTCGTCGGGCAGGTCCGCGCTGCGGCCCTGGCGGGCCGCAGCGTCGTCGTCGAGGCGCTGTTCCTCGATCCTACCGACCGGGCGGCGGTCGCCCGCGCCGCCGCCGAGGCCGGAGCGGCCTTCACCGGGCTCTGGCTCGATGCCCCGCTTCCGTTGATCACGGAGCGCCTGGAGGGCCGTGCCTATGATGCCTCGGAATCAACCGTCGAAAGCCTGAGGACTGCCAATCAGATCGATCCGGGCGTGTTCGATTGGCAGCGGCTCGACACCACCGACGCCGACGCCGCGCTGGCCGCCGCACAGGCCGCGCTGGCGGCGTACCGGCGGCGACCGGCGCGCCGCGCTCGCGCGCCCGGCGCCGTGTGATAAAACGCCGGCACCCGCTGCACGAGCGGGGCGGGAGGATCGCATGCCGATACGCAAGGTACTGCTGCCGTTGACGGGCACGGCCGCCGGGGCCGCCGCGCTCGGCACAGCCGCGCTGGTTGCCCGTCGCTGGGATGCCCACATCGCTGCCCTGCATGTGAGAATGGACAGCCGCGACGTCGCGCCCCTTGCCGGCGAGGGCCTGTCCGGCGCCATGATCGAGGACATGATGAGCGCCACGGAGCGCGAGAGCGGCAACCGCGCCCGCGCCATCCGCGCCCTGTTCGAGCAGGCCATGCAGGCAGAGCAAATCCCCGTCACGGACTTGACGCCCCCGGTGCGCCTGTCGGCGAGCTTTTCGACCACGTCCGGCCGCGAGGACGACCACGTGGCCCAGCAGGCACGGCTGGCCGACCTCACCATCGTGCCCCATCCGGACGCCGGCGAAGACGTGTCGTCATCGGATGCGCTGCATGCCGTATTGTTCGATAGCGGCCGGCCGGTGCTGATCGCGCCGCGCGCCGCCCCCGCCTCGGTCGGGGAGCGTGTCTGCATCGCCTGGAACGGGACGGCGGAAAGCGCGACCGCGGTCTTCGGTGCCCTGCCCTGGCTGCAACGCGCACAGGCCGTCCGTGTGCTGGCATCCGAGGACTACCAGCGGCGCGGGCCAGCGGCTGAGGAGCTACGGGTCTACCTCGCCCTGCACGGTATCCAGTCCGATATCCGGGTGTTCCGCTCCATTGACCGGGAGGTCGGCGCGGGATTGCTTGCCGCGGCACAGGATTTCGGCGCCGATCTGATGGCGATGGGCGCCTATTCCCACTCGCGCCTGCGCCAGTTGATCCTCGGCGGGGTGACGCGACATGTGCTGGAGCACGCGGCACTGCCCGTGATGATGAACCGCTGACCACGCGTGCACCAGACGCCGGGGCGCGCGACGAGACCGTCGCCGCCGCGCTGCGGGCGTATGTCAAGCTGCTGCGGGCCAGCAAGTCGGTGCTTGCCCGCGTCGAATCGCGCCTGCACGCCAGCAACCTGACGGCGACGCAGCTAGGCGTTCTGGAGGGCATTCTCCATCGCGGGCCGATGACACAGCGGGAACTGGGACGAAAGGTTCTGACGAGCGCCGGCAACATGACCGACGTGATCGACAAGCTGGAACGGCGGGGTCTGGTCCGCCGATCGCGCGACCCGTCCGACCGCCGCAGCGTGCAGGTCGATCTCACGGCGGAGGGGCGAACCCTGATCGAGTGCCTGTTCCCGCGCCATGCCGCCGACATCGCATTGGCCATGAGCGGGCTTGACCCCGCGGAGCTGGACGACCTCAGCCGTCTCCTGCGTAAACTTGGACACGCGGCGCAGGCAGGGCAGAGCTGACCCGGGGCGCGGCTTGCAACGCGGAAGGCAACCCCCCAATTCATCGCCGAATTGTTCGATAACGAACGAATAGGTGCAGTCATGATCCACGTGCAGCCCTTCAGCCGTCTTGGCCGCTTCACCAACGACTGGCTGAACGCCCGCCACCACTTCAGCTTCGGCAGCTATCACGACCCGCGCCGCATGGGCGTGGGCGGTCTTCGGGTCTGGAACGACGACGAGATCGCGCCGGGCACCGGCTTCGATCCGCATCCCCACCGCGACATGGAAATCATCACCTATGTCCGGGACGGCGCGATCACCCATCGCGACAACCTCGGCAACGAAGGTCGCACCGAAGCTGGCGACATCCAGGTCATGCATGCCGGCACGGGCATCGTTCATGCCGAATACAATCTGGAGCGGACGCCCACGCGGCTGTTCCAGATCTGGATCATGCCCAACCGCCAGGGTGTGGCACCCGGGTGGGGCACCAAGAGGTTCCCGCGTCAGGGCGCAGGCCTGGCGCTGCTCGCCAGCGGTCGCGAGAGCGACAAGACGGCGGACGCCCTCCCCCTGCATGCCGACGCGGCGCTCTACGCCGGCACGCTCAAGGCCGGCGAGACGGTGCGGTATGCGTTGGGGGCCGGCCGGGTCGCCTACCTGGTGCCGGCGAGCGGGCGCGTGACGGTCAACGAGGTGGCAGCCGGCACACGCGATGGCGTCGCCGTGGCCGGCGAACCCTTCGTCGACCTGGTCGCAGATGAAGAGGCCGAGATCGTCCTGGTGGACGTCGCCGAGTAAAAGCGACGCCCAGCCGGCAAACCAACTGGCGTCCTCCTCGGCGTGCGGGCAGTCTCTGCCGCTCACGCCGAGGAGCCGATCCAGCATGTCCGATCGTGGCCGTCTGACCCGGACCGCCAAACGCCACCATTTTGCCCTGGCGCTCGCGACCGCCGCGCTGTCCGCTGGCGCATCCTGGCCGGCCTATGCCGACCCGCCCTCTGCCGCGGACCTGCAGGCGTCGCTGCGGCAATGGTTCGCGCAGGTGATGGGCACGGAGAAAGCTGCTCCCCCCGCCCTGGCCGTCAACAAGGACGGGGACGCTTACCGGATTGTGGTGCCGGTGCCCGGGCTCACGCCGGGCGTGACCGGCGACGCGGCGGGGCTGACCGCCAAGGTACACCCGCTCGACGGCGGCCGGTGGGCGATCGACGGCATGACGCTGCCGAGCCCGAGTACCATCACCATCAAGCCGCCGCCGGGCGGCCTCAAGGATGGCGGGCTTGGGCTGATGCGGCTGCGCATAGGCCAGCAGACCGCGACGGGCGTCTTCGATCCGAGCTATGCGACCGGGAGCCGGCTCGATGCGACGCTCGACAACGTGCACACCGACGTGACGGCCAACGGGCTCCGGCAGACCCAGGATTATGCCGACTACATCATGCACATGTCACTGAGCCCGCATCCGGCGGCGACCGCTCAGGCGCCGGCTACCCTCGATGCCGCGGAGAGCGCGGCGATCCATGGCCTTCATGTGACGTCCAGCGGCCTCGCGACATTCGACGCCGTGGCCGACACGGTCGAATTGGCAGGCACCGCGACGGACGTCGATCCGAACCGGGTCGGCGCCGTATTTGCGGCGACATTCCGCTATGCTGCGGCGATCATGTCGGGCGGGTCCGCCCGTCCGGGCCAACCCCTGCCGATCGACCGCACGACCCTGCGTTCGATGGTAGCCGCGCTGGCCGGTCTGGCCGGGCAGGTCGAAATCAAGGAATCTCTCAGCAACCTAAAGGTCATTGCCGGTGGCTCGACGGTATCGCTGGGGCACGCGGAATTCGGGATGGGTGGAGCAAGCAAGGCCGGCCTCCTGACCACGTATCTCGACTTCGCGGTCGATCGCCTCGGCGCTTCGAACGCCCCGCCGTCGATCCGTGCCTACCTGCCGCGCCACCTGCATATCCATCCGACGCTCAGCGGGGTCGGAACGGCCGAGGTCATCGCGCTGCTGCATGCGGCCCTAGCGCCGGACACGCAGCAAAACCTGATGGGTGCGGCGGTGCTCGGCCTGTTCGCGCATGGCGGCATCAAGATCGGACTGGATGACCTTGCGATCGATCTCGGCGACTCCAGCCTCACCGCGTCCGGCTCGGTCGACGTACCGGCGCCGGTCCCTGCCGTCGTCTCGGGGAAAGCCGAGGTCGTCGCGCGCCAGCTGGACACCCTGATCGGTCATCTCCAGTCCGACCCGCAGGCGGCCCAGATTATCGGCGTGTTGATGATGGCCAAGGCGCTCGGACGCAGCGATGGCGACCGGGTGATCTGGGACATTGCGTATCACGGAGGGGCCGTCCAGGTGAACGGCCATACCGTCTATCCTCCCGAGGCGCAGGATGGCGGCCCCGCCGGCGACCCCGGGGGCGCGGTGCACCAATAGGCGCGGTGCGCGGCGTCAGTCCGCTGACAGGCGATAGATCGTGACCTCGCGTTCGACCCGGTCCTCGAGCTCGAGCGTGGTCGGCACGCGATAGGCGGCGAGCGGTCGCAACCCGGTTGCCGGCAGATAGGCGCGACCGGGATCGGCGACCCACACATCCGCCCGGCGCGCCAGCCGGCGCAACCAGGGCAGGATATGGCCGGTCATCGGGCCCTCGTAGCAGACGTCGCCGCAGACGATCAGGTCCCACGCGCCGTCCTGACCGACCACGTCGCCGGGGGTCGCGCGCAGTTCGACCCCGTTCCGGAGCGCGTTGAGGCGGATCGCCGCGCAGGCGACCGGATCGATCTCCGCCGCCTCGACCACGGCGGCGCCTGCCAGCGCGCAGGCAATGGCCGCGATGCCGCCGCCCGCCGCGAAGTCCAGGACCCGCCGACCCACCACCGTCTCCGGATGATCGAGGACATGCCGCGCGAGCGCCTGCCCGCCGGGCCAGGCGAATGCCCAGAAGGGCGGCGCGAGGCCCCGCTGGTCGAGCCAATCCTCGGTCGCCTGCCAGATCGGGGTTATCTCCGCCGCCGTATGCAACTCGAGCTCCGGCACCAGTGACGGTCGAGCCGGTATGGTGTGGTCGCGTATGAAGGCGTCGATCCGCGCCGGATCGGGCAGTTCACCCAAGCGTGCGGCCGATCAGGATCGCGGCGGCCACCAGCAGCCCAATCTCCCGATGGCCGCGGAACAGCGCGAGACACCGGGCCGGGTCGTGAATGTCGAGCACCCACACCTGCCGCGCCAGCAGCAACGCGACCGGGAGAAGCGCCGGATAGTACCATCCGGACAGGCCCGCCGCGACACCGGTCGACACCAGCGCCACCACCATGAGGGCGAAGACTACAGCCAGGAAGGTCGACGTGTGCCGGCCGAACAGACGGGCGGTGGAGCGCACCCCGATCACCGCATCATCCTCACGGTCCTGGTGCGCGTAGATCGTATCGAAGCCGAGGTCCCAGAGGATCGCCGCCAGATAGAGCGTCACCCAGGCCGGATCGACCCGCCCGGCTGCTGCAGCATAGCCCATCGGGGCGCCGTACCCAAAGGTGAAGCCCATCACCAGCTGCGGCCACCAGGTGACCCGCTTCGCGAGCGGATACAGACCGACCAGCAGTAGCGACGCGACGCCGAGTACCTGCGCCAGCCACCCGAGCTGCAGCAGGATTACCAGGCCGATCGCCAGCAATAGCCCCAGGAACGCCAGGGCCTGCCGGGTGCTCAGCAGGCCGGCGGCGAGGGGGCGGCCGGCCGTCCTGGCAACCTTTCGGTCGATGTCACGGTCCCAAAGATCATTGACCACGCAACCCGCAGCCCGCATCACCACGCTACCCACGGCGAAGAGCACGACCAGACGCGCCGAAGCGCGCGGGTCCGCGGCGCCCAGGAGGATGCCCCAGAGGCCGGGGAGGAACAGCAGCCAGACGCCGATCGGGCGGTCGAGCCGCGCCAGCAGCGCATAGGGCCGCCATGCCGGCGGCAGACGGGCAACCCAGCCTCCGGCCCGGATATCCGTATGCCGCGGCGAACCGCCCTGTTCCGGCATGGCTCCAGCGTTCATGGCTGCTACCTTCCCCGCCGCCATGACCACGTCAATACGCCTCCATGTCCGGGCACCGCTCGCCGCCGGCGCCGCCGTGGACTGCGGCACCGCCCAGTCCCGATACCTGCGCACCGTCATGCGCCGGAGCACGGGCGATGCCGTGTTGCTGTTCAACGGCGAGGACGGGGAGTGGCAGGCCACGATCGAGACCGCGGCACGGGACAGCATGCGTCTGATTTGCCGGCGCCGGACACGGCCGCAGGACGTGGCACCCGATGTCTGGCTGGCTTTCGCGCTTCTCAAGCGCGACGCGACCGACCTCGCGGTGCGCCAGGCGACGGAACTGGGCGTCGCCCGCATCATGCCGGTGCTGACCGATCACGGCCAGGCGGCCAGGGTGAACACCGATCGCCTGCTCGCCATCATCATCGAGGCCGCCGAACAGAGCGAGCGTCTCACGCTGCCGGCACTCAGCCCGCCGGTGACGCTGACGGACCTCCTCGCCGCGTGGCCAGGCGACCGTCAATTGCTTGCGGCCATCGAGCGGCTGGGTTCGCGCGCGCTGCCAGCAATGGTCGGCCCTCCGTGTGGGCTGCTGGTCGGACCGGAGGGCGGCTTTTCTGCCAGGGAGCGGGCGCAGCTCCTGCGGCACCCGGCGGTCAGGGCTTTGTCGCTGGGATCATGCGTGTTACGCGCCGAGACGGCGATCGTGGCGGGGTTGGCGCAGCTGCTATGCTCCGGCACGGACGACGGCACGGCCGCGCCCCTCCCGTCATCGGCCGGCGATCGCTAAATATCCCGTCATCTCGCCGACCCACATAGCCGGAAAAAGCATGTCCAACCCCGGGGAAGCGGACCAGACGCCGATTACGTCTGTCCGACAGCTTGCTGACTACATTGCCGAGGGCTGCAAGTCGCCGAGCGACTTCCGCATCGGGACGGAGCACGAAAAGTTCGGATTCCGGCTCGCCGATCTTCAGGCACCGCCGTACGCCGCGCCGGACAGTGACGCCACCGTCCTGGCGCTGCTGCGACTGTTGCGCGACCGCCACGATGGGGCGTCGATCGACGATGCGGGGCAGATGATTGGCCTGCGCATGCCGATGCCGACAGGCCCGACGTCGATTTCCCTGGAGCCCGCGGGGCAACTGGAGCTGTCGGGAGCACCGCTCGAGACGCTGCACGAGACGGACGCGGAATTACGGACCCATCTCGAGCAGGTCCACGACGCCGCGACGCAGCTTCAGCTGGGATACGCCCCGCTCGGTTTCCACCCGCTGGCCCGGCGGGACGACATGCCGTGGATGCCCAAGGGACGATACGCGATCATGCGGCGCTATATGCCGAAGGTCGGGGGCCTGGGCCTCGACATGATGACCCGTACCTGTACGGTCCAGGTCAACCTCGACTACTCCTCGGAGCGCGACATGGCCCGTAAATTGCGGGTTTCGCTTGCGCTGCAGCCTCTTGCGACCGCCCTGTTCGCCAACTCGCCGTTCACCGAGGGGCGGCCGAACGGATACCTGTCGTATCGGGCGGAAGTCTGGACCGACACCGATCCGCATCGGTCGGGAATACCGCGTCTGATGCTCGACCCCGGTTTCGGGTTCGTCCGGTATGTCGAATGGCTGCTCGACGCAGTACCTATGTATTTCATATATCGAGACGGTCGGTACATCGACCTTGCGGGCGCGTCGTTCCGGGCCTTCATGGACGGACGCCTGCCGCAAGCCGAGGGACACGCCGCCACGCTTGGTGATTTTGCCGATCACATGACGACGGCATTTACCGACGTGCGGTTGAAAAAGTTCCTTGAAATGCGCGGGGCAGATGCTGGCAGTCCTGCTATGATGTTGGCCCAATCAGCGCTCTGGGTTGGTCTGCTCTATGACGACGCGGCGCTGGCCGCCGCTGAATCGCTCATCGCAGGCGTGACTTGGGAAAATCTCCTGATCGCGCGCGCGGCTGTTCCGCGGCAAGGTCTTGAGGCTAAACTTATCGTGACCAAAGCCGAGCTTCCGTTGCGGAGCTTGGTTGCTGATGTCGTGGCGATTGCACGCGACGGCTTACGAGCCCGGGCAAAGCAGGCCCCGGAGGGGGTCGATGAAACTACCTATTTACGTCCGCTTGAAGAGATCGCTGACGGGGCGCCAACGCAGGCTGAACGATGGCTCGATCGCTACCATAACGTGTGGGGCGGAGACGTGCAGCGTATTTTCTCTGAGACAACAGTATAATACTGGCTTGCATTTGCCCCCGCTCGTCCGCCACTCTTGTGCTCCAGACAGTTACCGGCACAGGTGCGATCTGCTATGAGTGCTAACACCGGTTTACGCGTTCACGGCGAGATTAACGCCGAAGATACGACAGCCAGGACGCCCGCGCTCAAACTGCGCTTGATCGGGCAGATGGAAGCTTGGGCCGCCAACGGCCTGCGCGTGCTTCCGGCCGGCCGTAAGACCCGGGCGCTGCTCGCCGTGATCGCGCTGTCCGCCCCCCGCCCCGCCTTGCGTGGCCGTCTCGCCGAGATGCTGTGGAGCCGCCGGCCCGAGGAACAAGCCCGCGCCTCGTTGCGCCAGGAAATCCACCGTCTTCACGAGGCGCTTCTGCCGACCGGCGTCGAAGTCCTGACGATCAATCGCGATCACCTTACGCTTCGTTCGAACGTCGTCTGGGTGGACGTCGACGCGGTCATGCGCGCGACGACCAGCGATCCCACTTCGCTGTCGTTGCTGGAGGGCGATCTGCTGGAGGATCTCGACGGGATCGATCCGGCGTTCGATTCCTGGCTTGCGGCCGAGCGTGAGCGTCTTCGCGATCGGGCCCGGAAACTCGCGGAGGATCTGCTCCGCGAGCAGACCGACCCGGAGGCCACAATCCCGGCGGCCCAACGGCTGCTGACCATCGACCGCGCCCATGAAGGCGCGTGGCGGGCGCTGATGCGGGCACATGCGGCACGCGGTGAGCGGGGAATGGCCATACAGGCCTATGAGCGGTGTCGCGCCGTGCTCTCCGACCTTCTGGATGCGGCCCCGTCGGCCGAGACGCAGCGGCTGCTGGCCGAGATCCGCGGACCTGCCGGCCGCCCCATGCCCGGCCGAC
>NZ_BANB01000142.1 GCF_000964365.1 Acidisphaera rubrifaciens HS-AP3
GGGTGAACCGCCAGTATAGCGGCGCCCGCCCGGCGGCGAGCGCCTTGGCCTCGTAGCGCGTCGCGGGCCAGCCCGGCGGCCGGGTGGCGTCCGGCGGCGGGGCGTCGAACAGCGTCTGGGCCGCCATCACCTCCGCCACCCAGGTCTGATAAGTCGGATCGTCGCTCGCCACGCGCCACTCCGCGCCCGGCCGCAGCACCCGGGCCAGCAGCGGCAGCCGCGCCGGATGCACGAATCGCCGCTTCGCGTGCCGCGCCTTCGGCCAGGGGTCGGGAAACATCAGGAACAGCCGGTCGAGCGCGCCGTCCGGCAGCGCCGCGAGCAGATGCCCGGCATCCTCGGGCCAGAGGCGGAGATTGGGCGGCAACGGGGCGGACGCCGGATCGACCCCGTCCGGGACGAGGCGCGACAGCAGCGAGGCGATGCCGTTCTCGAAAACCTCGCAGGCGATCAGCCCGACATCCGGGTGCGCCGCCGCCAGCGCCTGCGCGTGCTCGCCGCCGCCGAAACCGACCTCCAGCCAGACCGCGCGCACGGGCACGGCGAAGGCATCGCGCGGCCGGGCGGGATCGGCCACCGCGAGACGCGGCAGCAGCACCTCCATCAGCTGCGCCTGACGGGCCCGCAGGCGATGGACGCGCGCCCGACCGTACAGACGGTCGGGCGGCGGCCGGTCGAGGGCGCGGCTCAGCGGCCGAAGGCGGACTTCAGCGCCGGCACGAGATCCGTGCGCTCCCACGTGAACGCCCCGGTCTCCGGGTCGTGCTCGCGGCCGAAATGGCCGTAGGCCGAGGTGACCGCATAGATCGGGCGGTTGAGGTGCAGATGCTCGCGGATGCCGCGCGGCGAGAGGTTCATGACCTCGCGCAGCGTCTTTTCCAGCTTCGCCTCGTCCACGTCGTGGCCGGTGCCGTGCAGGTCGACATACACCGACAGCGGATGCGACACGCCGATCGCGTAGCTGATCTGCAGGGTGCAGCGATCCGCCAGACCGGCGGCGACGACGTTCTTCGCCAGGTAGCGGCAGGCATAGGCCGCCGAGCGGTCCACCTTTGTCGGGTCCTTGCCGCTGAACGCCCCGCCGCCGTGCGGCGCCGCGCCGCCATAGGTGTCGACGATGATCTTGCGCCCCGTCAGGCCGCAATCGCCGTCCGGGCCGCCGATCACGAAATTGCCGGTCGGGTTCACGTAGAACTCCGCCTCCGGGCACATCCAGCCCGCCGGCAGGCTGCTCTCGACGATCGGCCAGAGCATGCGCTTGAGATGCGCCTGATCCAGGCCCTCGTCATGCTGGGTCGACACGACGATCGACGTCGCGGCGACCGGCTTGCCGTCGACATAGCGCAGCGTGACCTGGCTCTTGGCGTCGGGCTGCAACCCCTCGGCCAGCTTGTCCTTGTTGCGGCGCATCTCGCTGATGCGGCGCAGGATCAGGTGGGCGTAGTAGATCGGCGCCGGCATCAGCGCCGCGGTCTCGCGGCAGGCATAGCCGAACATGATGCCCTGGTCGCCCGCGCCCTCGTCCTTGTTCCCCGCGGAGTCGACGCCCTGCGCGATGTCGCTCGACTGCGCGTGCAGATGGCACTCGATCGACGCGTTGCGCCAGGAGAAGCCGGCTTGGTCATAGCCAATGTCGTGCACCGCGAGCCGCGTCAGATGCGCGAGCAGTTCCGGCGTCACCGTCTCCGGCCCGCGCACCTCGCCCGCCAGCACGATGCGGTTGGTCGTCACCATCGTCTCGCACGCCACCCGGCTGTAGGGGTCGGCCGCGAGATAGGCGTCGAGCACGGTGTCGCTCAGCCGGTCGGCAACCTTGTCGGGATGCCCCTCGGAGACGCTTTCGGAGGTGAACAGATACTCGCCGCGGTCACGCATGCGGAGTCTCGGTCAGATGGCTGCCGCGCATGGAACTTGCCTCTTGTCGCGGGGGAGGCCCGAGGGGGAGTCCGGGCGCCGGCACACCGGTCCCGGCCGCCCACCGTGTGGCGAAAATTGCAAAACCGGTCAAGCAAACCGCCGCCCGGCGACCGGGCTCAGGTCAGGCCGAGGACGTCCGGCATGCCATACAGGCCGGGCGGACGGCCGACGACCCAGCGCGCGGCCCGCACCGCCCCGGCGGCGAAGGCGCGGCGGTCGAAGGCGCGATGCGTGATCGAGATATGCTCGGCGGCGGCGGCGAACAGCAGCGTATGCTCGCCCACGACCTGCCCGCCGCGCAGGGCGGCGAAGCCGATGCCGCCGGTCGCCCGCGCGCCCACATGCCCGTCGCGGCCGCGTTCCGCCACGTCCTCCAGCGCCACCCCGCGCCCGGCGGCGACGGCGCGGCCGAGCGCGATCGCGGTGCCGGACGGCGC
>NZ_BANB01000141.1 GCF_000964365.1 Acidisphaera rubrifaciens HS-AP3
GCGTGTGCTCCACGAACACCGCGAGCGGCGGCCAGGACAGCAGCGCGAGCAAGGTCCAGCCGGGCGCCCGCTCGCCCCAGGCGCGGCGCAGCGCGACGACGAGGCCCGCCGCGAACAGCACCGCCAGCAGCGGCGTCGCGAGGCCGAGCTGCCCGGCGATCAGCTCGCCCAGGAACTGCGCGGCCCGCGCGGGGGCGAACTCGCCTACCCGGCCGCCCTGACGCAGCAGGCTCGCCCAGCCATGCGCCGCGTTCCACCACAGCACCGGCGAGAAGACGGCGACCGACAGCAAGCCCGCGAGCCACGGCCAGGGCCGGCGCAGCCAGGGGCGCAGCGACGGCACCAGCAGGAACCACGCGCCCGCGCCGAGGCCGAGGAAGGCGGCGGTATATTTGCTGCACGCCGCCAGCCCGACCGCCAGTCCCGCGCCGAGGAGCCAGAGGATGCGCGCCCGGTCGGACGCGCCGGGCGCGGCGAAGCGGGTGAGGGCCCAGATCGCCGCCGTCCAGAAGAACAGCAGCGGCGTGTCCGGCGTCATGATGACGGCGCCGGCCGCGAACATCAGCGTCGCGTTGAGCGCCACCGCCGCGCCGATGCCGGCGCCGGACCGCAGGTCCGGCAGCAGGCGCGGTGCCGCGTCGGCCAGCAGGACGGAGCCGATGGCGGCCGAAAGCGGGCCGAGCAGCCGCACGCCGAGCGCCCCCTGCCCCGCCAGCGCCGTGCCGGCGCGTATCCACAGCGCCACCATCGGCGGATGGTCCGGGAAGCCGGCGGAAAGCGCGTGCGACCAGACCCAGTAATACGCCTCGTCCGGCGACAGGGGCGCCATGCCCGCGACCACCAGCCGCAGGACGGTCAGGACGGCCAGGGCCGCGACCGCGCGGGTGGTGCTCAGCGGGCCCGCCAGACCAGAGTGGCGGAGACGGCGTAGTTCCACACCACGCCGATCACGGCACCGGTCGCGCCGGCGGCGAGGCCGGGCGTGTGCTGCGCATAGAGCGCCTGCGCGATGCCGACATTGGCGATGGCGCCGATGCCGCAGACCAGCATGAACAGCAGCAGCCCGGACCAGACGCGCGGGCCGCGCAGCCGCTGGTCGCGATACGTCACCTGATTGTTCAGCGCGAAGTTGAACGCCATCGCCGCGACGGTGGCGAGGCTCTGCGCCAGCTCGAAATGCAGGTGCAGCCCGGCGAACCCCGCCTCCAGCACCGCCAGATGCACGAGCACGCCGAGCGCGCCCACCAGGGCGAAGGCGATGAAGCGCAGCGGCACGACGCCGCCGAGGAAGCGGCGCAGCACCAGCCGGTCCAGGATCAGCCCGGCGAACTGCACCAGCACCAGCACGTCGAGCTTGCTCTCGCCGGCCTCGCGGGCGCGGAAGCGGAACGGCACCTCGGCCACGCGCAGGCCGGGGCCGGCGGTGAGCACGAGGTCGAGCAGGATCTTGAACCCCTGCCCGGTCAGCGACGGGGCCAGACGCTCGAACAGCGCGCGCGAGAGCAGGAAATAGCCGCTCAGCGGATCGGACAGGCGCACCGGCAGGAAGCTCTGCGCCAGCCGTATGCCGCTCTCCGACAGGCGGTGGCGCCAGGGCGAGGACAGGCCGCCCGCGTCGGCGCCGGCGGCGAAGCGGCTGCCCACCGCGAGGTCGGCGCGGCCGGACCGCACCGCATCGAGCATAGCCGGCAGGATCGTCTCGTCGTGCTGGAGGTCGCCGTCCATCACCGCGATGGCGGCGGCGGAGGACGCCAGCGCCCCCTCGATCACCGCCGAGGCAAGGCCGCGCCTGCCGATGCGGCGGATGCAGCGCACCCGCGGGTCGTGCTGCGCCAGCGCGCGCGCGGCGGCGGCGGTGCCGTCGGGGCTGTTGTCGTCGACGAAGATGACTTCCCACGCGAGACCGGCGAGCGCCGTGTCCAGCGCGGCGACCAGCGGCGCGACATTGGCCGCCTCGTTGTAGCAGGGCACCACGACGGAGAGGTCGAGGGCGGCGGCCGGGGGTGCGGTCGCGGGGGATGCGGCCGCCGGGATGGGGGTTTGGCCGTCGCGCAGGGTCACGGTCATGGCGGGGGCTTTAGCGCCCCAGCGGCACGCCCGCCAGATTGCGGCTGGTGCGGATGGTCTGCAGCGTCTGCACCCGGCTGACGTCGGCGAGCCCGGTGAGCTGCTCGGTCAGCCGGTTCTCGTGCGCCGTGTCGCGGGCGACGAGGCGCAGCAGGAAATCGCCGCCGCCGCGGATCATGTGGCACTCCCGCACCTCGGGCCAGGTGCCGACCTCCGCCTCGAACGCCTGGAGCACGGCTTCCTTCTGACTCTCCAGCCCGACGATGGCGAAGAACATGATCTGCCAGCCGAGCTTCTGCGGGTCGGTGTCGGCGTGGTAGCCGCGGATGATCCCGGCCTCCTCCAGCCGGCGCACGCGGCGCAGGCAGGGCGGGGCGGAGATATCCGCGCGCCGCGCCAACTCGACATTCGTCATCCGGCCGTCCATCTGGAGTTCGGCCAGGATGATGCGGTCGACGGCGTCGAGCGTCTGGCTGTCAGTGTCGTGCGTTCGCATCGTTTGTGCAGACCGCATCGCGGCCGTCAGTCGTTTCCGCCGTTCCCTCACCGGCGCAATTATATTACCCACGGAGGGGTCCGCAAGCGGCGGATGCGCGGGCGACGCGCTTCTTGCTGCGCATGCTCAGTCGCAGGTAGGCTGCCACGTGTGTCAAGGGTCGCCCATGTCTGAAACGAACAGGACGAAGGTTCTCATCATCGGCGCCGGGCCGGCGGGCTACACGGCGGCGATCTACGCGGCGCGCGCCAGCCTCGAGCCGGTGCTGATCGCCGGGCTCCAGCCGGGCGGGCAGCTGACGATCACCACCGATGTCGAGAACTATCCGGGCTTCGCCGAGGTCATCCAGGGCCCGTGGCTGATGGAGCAGATGGCGGCGCAGGCGGCGCATGTCGGCACCCGGATCGAGTACGACCTCGTCACCGAAGTCGATTTCGCCGCCCGCCCGTTCCGGGTCACCACCGACGCGGGCGCGGTGTGGCTGGCCGAGTCGGTCATCATCGCCACGGGGGCGCAGGCGCGCTGGCTCGGCCTCGCGTCCGAGCGCCGGCTGCAGGGGGCGGGCGTGTCGGCCTGCGCCACCTGCGACGGGTTCTTCTATCGCGGCAAGCGCGTCGCGGTGGTGGGCGGCGGCAATACGGCGGTGGAGGAGGCGCTTT
The DNA here is from genome assembly GCF_000964365.1 of Acidisphaera rubrifaciens HS-AP3. Lineage (GTDB taxonomy): Bacteria > Pseudomonadota > Alphaproteobacteria > Acetobacterales > Acetobacteraceae > Acidisphaera > Acidisphaera rubrifaciens. Next base: position 3,223 of record NZ_BANB01000141.1, read on the forward strand.
ACCTGACGCACCACGCCGAGCACGTGACGCTGATCCACCGCCGCGACCGGCTGCGGGCGGAGAAGATTCTCCAGGCCCGGCTGTTCGCGCATCCGAAGATCAGCGTCATCTGGAACGCCGAGGTGGACGAGGTGCTGGGCGGCGGCACGCCGGAGGTGGTCACCGGCCTGCGCCTGCGCGACACCCGCGACGGCAGCCGGCGCGAGGTCGCCGTGGACGGGCTGTTCGTCGCGATCGGCCACACGCCGACCACGGCGGTGTTCGCCGGACAGGTCGCGACCGACGCCGAGGGCTACATCCTGACCGAGGCCGGCAGCACCCGCACCTCGGTCGCGGGCGTGTTCGCGGCGGGGGACGTGCAGGACCGTATCTATCGTCAGGCGGTCACGGCGGCGGGAACTGGTTGCATGGCGGCGCTGGAAGCCGAAAAGTGGCTGGCGGCGTCCGCCGAGTCGGCGGCGCTCGCGGCCGAATGATCTTTGCAAAGCGGCGCCACGGGCGCGCCGCACGGGTGGGGCAGGCATGGACTGGGACAAGCTGCGGGTATTCCACGCGGTCGCCGAGGCGGGCAGCTTCACCCATGCCGGTGACACGCTGAACCTCAGCCAGTCGGCGGTATCGCGGCAGATCTCGGCGCTGGAGGAGGCGCTGCAGGTGCCGCTGTTCCACCGCCACGCGCGCGGCCTCATCCTGACGGAACAGGGCGAGGCGCTCAACCGGACGGTGCGCGAGGTGTTCGCCAAGCTGGCGATGACCGAGGCGCTGCTGACCGAGAGCAAGGAAAAGCCCGCCGGCCGGCTGAAGATCACCACCACGGTCGGCTTCGGCACCGCCTGGCTCGCGCCGCGGCTGCAAGGCTTCCTCGATCAGTATCCCGACGTTTCGGTGACGCTGCTGCTGGATGACGCCGATCTCGATCTGGCGATGCGGGAGGCGGATGTCGCGATCCGCATGCACCCGCCGAAGCAGCCGGACCTGATCCAGCGGCACCTGATGGCGATGCAGTGGATCGTCCTCGCCTCGCCCGACTACCTCCAGCGCCACGGCACGCCGCAGCGGCCGGAGGACCTCGACAACCACAAGTTGATCCTGTTCGGCGAATACCGCCCGCCGGTTTCCGACATCAACTGGCTGGCCGAGGCCGGGCGGCGGGCCGGCAGTCCGCGCCGCGCGCTGCTTGAGGTCAACAACGTGCAGGCGATGTCGCTGGCCATCCGGTCCGGCATCGGCATCGGCGCCCTGCCCGACTACATGGCCAACGAGATGGAGGGACTGACCCGCCTGCTGCCGGACCTGAAGTCGCCGAAGGTGGACATGTTCTTTGTCTATCCGGAGGAACTCCGCAATTCCAAGCGTGTAGCGGTGTTCCGCGACTTCCTGCTGGCCCGGCTGGCGGAGATGCAGTGACCCGCCCGGTGCCGTAGGCGGCCCGCTGATACGGGCCGCGCCGCCGCTCCCCTCGCTGCCGGGCTGAACGCCGCGCGCATAACCGATAGGCACGGCGCACGCCTGCCTTGCATTGATTAATGTCTGGTCATTTCCTCGCACCCGCACAATTATCGCGGCATGGCGCGGAGACCGGCTCCGCGCGCCGTCGCGCGGTCAGGTCGGTACGATGGGTCTTGTCCAGTATGCGCTGAAATACCGGGTGAGCTTCTACGTCCTGTCGATCCTGGTGATGTTCCTCGGCGGGTCGGCGGCGATCACCACGCCCAAGGACGTATTGCCGAACGTCGCGATCCCGGTCGTCAACGTGATCTGGACCTATACCGGGCTGTCCACCAAGGAGATGGAACAGCGGATCACGACCTACTCGGAATACGGGCTGACCAACAACGTCAACGGCATCAAGAGCCTCGAGAGCACGACGCTGCAGGGCACGTCGGTCATCAAGGTGTATTTCCAGCCGGACGTGAACATCGACCTGGCGATTGCGCAGACGGTGTCCTCGGTCAACTCCATCCGGGCGCTGATGCCGCCGGGCGTGCAGCCGCCGGTCGTGCTGCGCTATCAGGCCTCGCAGGTGCCGGTCGTGCAGCTCGCGCTGTCATCGACGAAGGAGAGCGAGCAGCAGCTGTTCGACTACGCCATGTATCGCGTGCGTCAGGCGCTGGTGACGGCGCCCGGCGTCACCATGCCCGCGCCCTATGGCGGCAAGCAGCGGCAGATCATGGTCGATCTGGACATGAAGGCGCTGGCCGCGCACGGGCTGACGCCGATGGACGTGACCAACGCGGTCACGGCGCAGAACGTGACCGTCCCCTCCGGCCTCGTGAAGTTCGGGCCGGAGCAGTACGTGGTGCGCACCAACGCGACGCCGGCGCTGGTGGACACGCTGAACAACATCCCGGTGAAATACACCGGCGGCACGCCCGTGCTGCTGCGCGACGTCGCCTGGGTCCGCGACGGGTATCAGGTGCAGCAGAACATCGTCCGCGTGAACGGCGGGCGGTCGGTGCTGATGACGATGCTGAAGAACGGCAACGCCTCGACCCTGACCGTCGTGAACGACATCAAGGCGGCGATGCCCGACATCCGTGCCGCGGCACCGCACGACATGCATCTCGACCTGCTGTTCGACCAGTCGGTGTTCGTCACCAACGCGATCAGCGACGTGCTGCGCGAGGGCGCGATCGCGGCCGGGCTGACCGGGCTGATGATCCTGTTGTTCCTCGGCTCGTGGCGGGCGACGCTGGTGGTGCTGGTCTCGATTCCGCTGTCGGTGCTGACCTCGCTCGCCGTGCTGGCGGCGCTGGGCGAGACGATCAACATCTCCACCCTCGGCGGGCTGGCCCTGGCGGTCGGAATCCTGGTGGACGACGCGACGGTCGCGATCGAGAACACCTACCGCCTGCTGGAACAGGGCAAGCCGTTCCGCGTCTCGGTGGTAGAGGGCGCGGCCGGCATCGCCAAGCCGGCGCTGATCTCCACGCTGGCCATCTGCTCGGCCTTCGTCGCGGTGTTCTTCCTGACGGACGCGGCGAAATACCTGTTCACGCCGCAAGCGATGGCGGTCGTGTTCGCCATGCTGGCGTCCTATTTCCTGTCGCGGACGCTGGTGCCGATCCTGATCGACGTACTGGTTAAGAAGGAACACGACGACCGGCACGGCGCGCACGAGGCGGATGCGCCGCCGCGCGGCGTCTTCGGCCGCTTCCACGCGGCGTTCGAGCGTGGGTTCGCCCGCTTCCGCGGCGGCTACGAGGCGCTGTTGCGCGCGACGCTCGTCCATCGCGTCGCCACCGCCGTCGTCGCGGTCGGCGTCATGATCGGCGGCCTCGTGCTGTATCAGTTCACCGGATCGGAATACTTCCCGCAGATCTATTCGGGGCAGATGACGCTGCATGTGCGCGCCCGCCCCGGCACTCGGATCGAGACGGCGGAGCAGCTGTTCCAGGCGGTCGAGGACACCATCCGGCAGGTGATCCCGAAGCGCGAATTGGCGCTGATGATCGACAACATCGGCCTGCCGGCCAACAACTATAACCTTGCCTACAGCGACGGCTCGTTCGTCGCCTATAACGACGGGCAGATCCTGATCAGCCTCGCGGAGGATCACGGATCGACGGCGGTCTACATGCGCACGCTGCGGCGGGTGCTGCATGAGAAGTTCCCCAGCGCGATCTTCTACTTCCAGCCGTCCGACATCATCACGCAGACGCTGAACTTCGGCATCCCCGCGCCGATCGACGTGCAGGTGGTCGGCCGCGACGCCGCGCGCAACGAACAGGTCGCCAAGCGCATCTTCGAGGAGATGCGCGCGATCCGGGGCGCCGTGGACGTGCATATCCACCAGATCCTCGACGCGCCCGAGTTCTTCGTGAAGGTGGACCGTCAGCGTGCGCAGGAACTCGGCCTGACGGAGAGCGCCGTCGCGAACAACGTCAACATCGCCCTGTCGTCGAGCTATCAGGTGACGCCCAATTTCTGGGTCGATACCCGCACCGGCATCCCCTATCCGCTGGCCGTCCAGACGCCGGAATACCGCGTCGACACCATGCAGGAACTGCAGAACATCCCGCTGCTGGGCTTCGGCGGCGCGGCGACGAGCCTGCTGTCCAACGTCGCCAGCTTCACCCGCGGGCCGGAGCAGACGGTGGTGACGCACAGCAACGTTGCCCCCACCTTCGACATCTATGCCAGCACGCAGGACCGCGACCTCGGCTCCGTCGAGCGCGACATCCGCCGCATCGTGGCCGAGGAGCAGGGCGCGCTGAAGCCCGGCAACCGCATCGTGGTGCGCGGCCAGATCGCCAGCATGGACAGCGCGTTCTTCCGCCTCGGCCTCGGCCTCGCGGCGGCGCTGGTGTTCGTCTACCTGCTGATGGCGGTCAATTTCCAGAGCTGGGGCGACCCGCTGGTGGTGCTGCTGGCGCTGCCGATCGCCTTCTGCGGCATCACGCTCGGCCTGTTCGTGACCGGCACGGCGTTCTCGATCCCGTCGCTGATGGGTGCCATCATGTCGGTGGGCGTCGCCTCGGCGAACTCCATCCTGCTGGTGACGTTCGCCCGTGAGCACCGTGAGGCGACCGGGGCCAGCGCGATCGACGCCGCCATCGAGGCGGGGCTGGAGCGGGTGCGGCCGGTGCTGATGACCGCCGGGGCCATGTTCGTGGGCCTGATCCCGATGTCGCTCGGCCTCGGCGACGGCAGCGAGCAGAACGCGGCGCTGGCGCGGGCGGTGATGGGCGGGATCGCCTTCGGCACCTGTTCGACCCTGCTGTTCGTGCCGTTCCTATATAGCGTCCTGCGACGCGGACCCGCCCACCCGCCGGCCGACTATCTGTCCTCCGACGAGCTGAAGAGCGCGCCATGAACGAGATGCTGCCCCGCCCGCCCCAGCCGGAGACACGCACACGGGTCTCGCCGACACGCGCCCGCCGGGGACGCTTCGTGCCGCTGTTCGTCGCGGTCGTGCTGCTGATCGGCGGGCTCGTGGGCCTCGGCGTCTGGGTGCACCTGCAGCGCGGCGAGCGGGCGACGCAGGCACAGCAGCAGGAGGTCGATTTCCGCCCGACCCTGCGCACCACCGTCGCCAAGCGGGTCGATACGCCCACGAAGCTGACCCTGCCGGGCACCACGCTGGCCTTCGACCAGGCCAACATCTATGCCCGCGCCACCGGCTACATCGCCGAGCGGCGGGTCGATTTCGGCAGCCGCGTCCACAAGGGCGATCTTCTGGTCCGCATCGCCGCCCCCGATCTCGACGCGCAGCTGGCACAGGCGGTGGCGACCCTTGGCCAGACGCAGGCTGCGCTGGTGCAGGCCCGCGCGGGCGTCGATCAGGCGCGCGCCAACCTGAAACTCGCGGGCGTGACGAATTACCGCACCACCACGCTCGCCAACCAGGGCTGGGAGCCGCGGCAGAGCGCGGACAACACGACCGCGAACCTGGGCGTCAACGCGGCCGGCGTCGAATCGGCGCTGGCGGGCGTGACTGTCGCCGAGGCGAACGTCAAGGCGCAGCAGGCGACGGTGGACCGGCTGCGCGAGCTGACCGGCTACGAGCAGGTGACGGCGCCCTTCGACGGGGTCGTGACCTCGCGCACCGTCGATGTCGGCGACCTCGTCACCGCCGATGCCGGCTCGGGGCGGCCGATGTTCGTGGTCCAGCGCGACGACGTGATCCGCGTGCAGACCTATGTGCCGCAGAGCGGCGCGGTCGGGCTGCGCGACGGGCTGCCGGCGAGCGCGGTGATGCAGGAGATGCCGGACCATCCGTTCCATGGCCGGGTCGCGCGCACCGCCGTCGCGCTCGATCCCGCGACGCGGACGCTGCTGGTGCAGGTGGACGTCGACAACACCGAGCATCTGCTGCACCCCGGCGTCTATCTGGACGTGACGTTCCAGATCCCGCGCACCCGTCCGGGCGTCGTGGTGCCGGCCGAGGCCGTGCTGTTCAACGCCTCCGGCCTGCGGGTCGCGGTGATCGGCGCGGACGGGCACGTGCAGTTCCGCCCGGTCACGATCCGGCGCGATTTCGGCACGGCGGTCGAGCTGAACAGCGGCCTCGACGGCGGCGAGACGATCGCCCTCAGTCCGCCGACCGATTTGCGCGACGGACAGGCGGTGACGGTCGAGGCGACGCGCCAGCACGGCTGATCGCCGCGAGGCCGAGCGCGGCGACCGTCCCGGCGTCGAGCACCGGCCGGGGTGGCGGCGGCACGCCGAGGCCGAAGCCCATCACGTCCTCGTAACCCCACAGCGCCCAGCCGATGCCGCGCGCCGCCGCCGCCGTCCGCACCGCATCGAGCCAGGCGAGGCGGGCGGGCGCGTCCAGCGCGCGG
>NZ_BANB01000140.1 GCF_000964365.1 Acidisphaera rubrifaciens HS-AP3
GCGGCCCGGCGCGTCAGCGCGCGGGGCTGCCGGCGGCGCCGCCGTAGACGGGCCGGTCCACCGCGAGCCGGTGCAGGCCCATGCCGGCCAGCATCGCGAGGACGAAGATCGCGGCCGGCAGCGGCGCGAGCGAGAGGTCGGCGATCGCGGGTCCGGGGCATAGCCCGGCCACGCCCCAACCGATGCCGAACAGCACCGCCCCGGTCAGCAGGGCGCGGTCCGGCTGGGTGCGCGTCGGCAGGTCGAAGGCCGGCGCCGCGAACGGGCGGGCCATGCGCGCACGTATCCGCCAGGCGATGACCATCGGCACCAGCGCGCCGCCCATGACGAAGGCGAGCGTGGGGTCCCAGGCGCCGAAGATGTCGAGGAACCCGCGCACCCGCGCCGGGTCCGCCATGCCCGACAGGGCCAGCCCCGCGCCGAAGATCAGCCCGGCCAGCAAGCCGATACCCGCATCCGCCCGCATCGTCGTGGTCCCCCGTCCAGTTGCCGTCCGCGTCGTCATCCGGCTCACCACATCAGGCCGAGCGCGCGCAGCACGCCCACGGTGAGCATCCCCATGGCCATGAAGGTCAGCGTCGCGACCATCGAGCGCGGCGACAGGCGCGACAGGCCGCAGACGCCGTGGCCGCTGGTGCAGCCGGCGCCGAGCCGCGTGCCGAATCCGACCAGCAGCCCGCCCGCGATCAGCACCAGGGGCGAGGCCGGAAAGCGCTGCGCCACCGGGCCGTGCAGCAGCGCCAGCAGCAGGGCGCCGAGCGGCAGGCCGAGCACGAAGGCCCCCGCGACCATGCGCGGCGTGGAGGAGATGCCGACGCCGACCGCGCGGGCGGCGAAGCCGCTGACGCCCGCGACACGGCCGGCGCCGAGCAGCATCAGGGCGGAGGCAAGGCCGATCATCAGCCCACCGGCGAGGCCGGAGAGCGGGGCGGCGCGGGCGATGATGTCGTTCACAGCTGATTCAACGGCAGCTTGAGATAGCGCCGCCCCTCCTCGTCCGGCGGCGGCAGGTTGCCGGCGCGCATGTTGACCTGCACCGACGGCAGGATGAGCTTCGGCATCGACAGGGTGGCGTCGCGCTTGGTCCGCATGGCGACGAAATCGTCCTCGGTCACGCCGTCGTTGACGTGGACGTTGTGCGCCCGCTCCTCGCCCACCGTCGTCTGCCACGCATAGGTGGTGCGGCCCGGCGCCTTGTAGTCGTGACAGAGATAGAGCGGCGTCTCCGGCGGCAGCGACAGCAGGCGGCGGATCGAGCGGTACAGGGCGCGCGCGTCGCCGCCGGGAAAGTCGGCGCGGGCGGTGCCGTAATCGGGCATGAACAGCGTGTCGCCGGTGAACACCGCGCCGCCGATCGCGTACGCCATGTCCGCCGGGGTGTGGCCCGGCACGTGCAGCGCGATCGCCGGGATGCCGCCGACCGAGAAACGGTCGCCGTCATCGAACAGACGGTCGAACTCCGATCCGTCGCGCGCGAATTCGGTGCCGAAATTGAAGATCTTGCCGAACACGTTCTGCACGGTGACGATTTCGCGCCCGATGGCGATCGCGCCGCCGAGCCGGCGTTGCAGGTAGGGAGCGGCGGAGAGGTGGTCGGCGTGCGCGTGCGTCTCCAGCAGCCATTCGACGGTCAGCTTCTCGCGCTCGATATAGGCGATCAACGCATCGGCCGAGGCCGTGGAGGTGCGCCCGGCGGCGGCGTCGAAGTCGAGCACGCTGTCGACCACCGCGGCCTGACGGGTGGCGGGATCGTGGATGACGTAGCTGACCGTGTTGGTCGGCTCGTCGAAGAAGGCCTCCACCGCGAGGGCGGGAAAGGCGCCGGCGCGCGCCGCCTCGATCTGCGTGGTGGCGGCAAGGAGGCTTTGATCGGTCTCGACGGTCATCGGCCCCTCCCGAGGTTGGCGGCCGTCGGCATGATCGTCGCGGAACGGCCAGGGTGTGTTGGGCGCAGTATGTCAGGTCGAAGGGCGGGACGTCAGCACGATTTAAGACTTTCAGATATACTGAAAACTAGAATGTATGAAAGTGTCAAGGCGGGGCGCACGGCGGCGGTATCGGCGTGAAAACGGGGCCGCAGCCGGGGCGGATGAGCGGGGCAAGGGACGGGGCATGACGAAGAGGGATGGTGCAGAAGCGGAGAGCGGCGGGGCGGAGGACGGAAATGGGGGCGGCGCTGGCGCCACGCCGGCGCTGTACCATGCGCGCGACAGGGCCATGTCGGCGGCGGCGCGGGTGCGGGTATTCGCCCATCCGCACCGGCTGATGATCCTGTCGCGGCTGCTGCGCGGGGAATGCACCGTGGGCGAGATCGACGCGGCGACGGGGATCGGCCAGCCGGCGCTGAGCCAGCAACTGGCACAGCTGCGCCGGGCGGAGACGGTGCGCACACGGCGCGAGGCGCGGCAGATCCACTATTCGCTCGCCGACGCGCATGTCGCGACCTGCGTGCGAACGATCGAGGTGATGTTCGGCGGCGGCCGGGCGTCGGCCGCGGCGGCGCTGGTGCGAGAGGGGGGACTCGAACCCCCATGACTTTCGCCGGACGATTTTGAGTCGTCTGCGTCTACCGTTCCGCCACTCTCGCCGCCCAGCGGGGCGCCCGCGGCCGGGCCGGCGCGGGACCGCGTGGCGGTGTTGTCCGGCATGATTTGCAAGCCGGCAAGCCCTTCGCTATAGGGCGCCCCGCACGGCGACGTGCGGCCAGTGATCCCGGATAGCTCAGCTGGTAGAGCAAGCGGCTGTTAACCGCTCGGTCGTAGGTTCGAGTCCTACTCCGGGAGCCACCTTCCCCCACCCAATTCTGCCAATCCGCCTGCGTCCGGCGCCGCCCGGTCACGCGTGCCCGCGCGCGGCCCCCGCCGCGCCGTGGCGCGCGGCTGCCGCGAAATTGGGCAGTGGGGCGGCGGGTAAAATGTGCCAATGCGAAGGCACCTGCCTCGCCGGCCGGCATCGTCGCGTGCCGGAAAAATGGGCATCCCCTGCCCGCCCCGTGACATACGCGACACGCCCCTCCTGGTGCGCTTCTTGCTGCCGGTGGCCGCCCGAAGACCGGGAGATTTCCGACGTGCAACATATCGTGCCGGGCGACGTCGCCTGGGTGCTGTTCAGCACCGTGCTGGTGCTGCTGATGACCGTGCCGGGGCTAGCGCTGTTCTATGCCGGCATGGTCCGCAAGAAGAACGTGCTGGCGACGATGATGCAGTCGTTCATCCTGTGCGCCGCGATGACGGTGGTGTGGATGATCGCCGGCTATACGCTGGCCTTCACCAACGGCAACGCCTGGGTGGGCGATCTGTCGCGGCTGTTCCTCAACGGCCTCGCCGACGGGTGGGACAAGCCGTTCACCCTGGGCGCGGGCACCGCCGGGGCCACCCCGACGACGATCCCGGAATCGGTGTTCCTGCTCTACCAGATGGCGTTCGCGATCATCACGCCGGCGGTGGTGACGGGCAGCTGCGCCGACCGGATGAAGTTCTCCGCGCTGCTGGTGTTCTTCACCCTGTGGTCACTGGTGGTCTATGCGCCGCTCGCGCACTGGGTCTGGGCGCCGGGCGGCTGGCTCGCGCGGCTGGGTGTCGCGGATTTCGCGGGCGGCACGGTGGTCGAGATCAACTGCGGCGTCTCCGGCCTCGTCTGCGCGCTGATGCTGGGCCGGCGGCTCGGCTACGGGCACGAGAACATGGCGCCGTGGAATCTCAGCTACGCGGTGATCGGCGCCTCGCTGCTCTGGGTCGGCTGGATCGGCTTCAATTCCGGCGGCGCGCTAGGCGCCAACGGGCGCGCGGCCATGGCGGTGCTGGCGACGCAGATCGCGGCGGCCGGCGGGACGCTGAGCTGGACCTTCGCGGAGTGGTTCCTGCGCGGCAAACCCTCCGTCCTCGGCGCGATCTCGGGCGCCGTCGCGGGGCTGGTGGCGATCACGCCGGCCGCGGGCTTCGTGCTGCCCGGCCCCGCGCTCGCCATCGGCATCGTCGCGGGCGTGGTCTGCTTCTGGTCCGCCACCACGCTGAAGGCCGCACTCGGCTACGACGACAGCCTCGATGCGTTCGGCGTGCATGGCGTGGCCGGCATCATCGGCACGCTGGCGACCGGCTGGTTCGCCTATGGCCCGTTGACCGCGAGTGCCACGGCGCCGGGCGGCGCGTATGTCGGCGGGCTGCACCTGCTCGGCGTCCAGGCGGTCGCGGTGGTGGCGACGATCGCGTGGTGCGGGCTGGCGAGCTGGGCGCTGCTGGCGGCGACCGATGTCCTGGTCGGCCTTCGCGTCACCCGCGACGAGGAGCGCGAGGGGCTCGACCTCGTGCTGCACGGCGAGCAGGTGTTCTGAGCGGCGTGGGCGCGCGGGCCGCGGCGCGGGCGGCCTGCCGTCTCCTATGCGGTGTCGTAGTCCACGACGATGTGCGACGTGGTGGGGCGGGCCTGGCAGGTGAGGACGTAGCCGGCCTCCTCCTCCCACCGCTCCAGCGAATAGTTGACGGCCATCGTCGCCGCGCCCTCGGTCACGCGGGCGCGGCAGGTGCAGCACATGCCGCCCTTGCACGCGTACGGCAGGTCGAGGCCGGCGCGCAGCGCCGCGTCCAGGATCGCCTCGCCCTCGGCCACCGGCACGTCGCGGCGGGCGCCGTTGTGGATCACGGCGGCCGTGGCGTGCGGCGGCGCGTCGGCGGCGACGGGGACGGGCGCGCGGGGCACGCCGTCGAGGGCGGAGGTAAAGCGCTCCACGTGCACGCGCCCGGGCGGCGCGGGGAGTGCGGCCAGCACGCGCTCGGCCGCGTCGATCATGCCGGCGGGGCCGCAGACATAGGCGTGGTCGATGCGCGCCCCGCCGGTCAGGCCCCGCAGCAACGCGTCGAGCCGTTCGGCATCGAGCCGGCCGCTGAGGACGGACAGGTCCTGCTGTTCCTGCGACAGCACGTGCACGACGGAGAACCGGCCGAGATACCGGTCCTTGAGATCCTCCAGCACGGCGCGGAACAGGATCGTCTCCGTGCTGCGGCTGCCGTAGAGCAGGACGAAGCGGCTGTCCGGCTCGCGCGCGAGCACGGTCGCGGCGATGGAGACGATCGGCGTGATGCCGGAGCCGGCGGCGATCGCGACATGCAGCAACCCCGCGCCCGCCGGCAGCGCCGGGCCGAAGCGGCCGGTCGGCGTCATCACGTCGAGCACGTCGCCGGGCTTGAGTTCCGCGAGCGCCCAGGTGGAGAACAGGCCGCCGTCCACCTGCTTGATCGCGATGCGCAGCACGCCCTCGTCCGCGCCGGCGCAGATCGAGTACGAGCGGCGCCGCTCCGCCCCCTCGATCTCGCGGCGCAGGGTCAGGTACTGCCCCGCCTGGAAGGCGTAGGCGGACGCGAGCGGCGGCGGCACGTCGAACACGACGGAGACCGCGTCGGCCGTCTCGCGCCGCACCTGCGCGACGGTCAGGGGGTGGAAGCGGGGCGAGCGGTCAGTGGCACTTGAAATGATCGAACGGCTCCCGGCAGTCGAGGCAGCGCCACAGCGCCTGGCAGGCGGTGGCGCCGAACTGGCTGATGCGCTCCGTGCGCGGACTCGCGCAGCGCGGACAGGCGGGCGGCGCGTCGGCGTCGGCACCGCAGGCGCCGCGCGCGGGGGGCGCGATGCCATAGGCGCGCAGCTTCTCGCGCCCCGCATCGCTCATCCAGTCGGTGGTCCAGGCGGGCGCGAGCACGGTCGCGATCTCGATCGCGCCGAAGCCCGCGTCCGCGAGGGCGGCGCGAAGGTCCTGCGCGATCACGTCCATGGCGGGGCAGCCGGAATAGGTGGGCGTGATCTCGACGCGCACGGCGCCGTCGTCCGTCACGTCCACCCGGCGCAGCACGCCGAGATCGGCGAGCGTGAGGACCGGGATTTCCGGGTCCGCGACGGCGGCGGCGACGTCCCAGGCGCGGCGGCGCAAATCGGTCGCGCGGTCGGCCACACCATCGGGGGCGAGTGCCGCGTCTACCATGTGGCGCCCGGATGCGCGCGCGCGAGGCTCTGCATCTCCGCGAGCAGGTGGCCGAGATGCTCGGTGTGGCGGCCGT
>NZ_BANB01000139.1 GCF_000964365.1 Acidisphaera rubrifaciens HS-AP3
GGCGCGGCATGCCGGCGAAGGCGGACGGATAGGCGTCGTCCGCGCTCTCCGTCAGGTCGTGGGCCAGCCCGTTCTCCGCCGTCCCGCCCGCGAGGGTGCCGCGGCCCACGCGGATATCCACGCGGCGCACGCGCCGGTTTTCCTGCTGCCAGAATTTGTTGAGACGGTCGCCGTAATGGCTGCGCACCCAGTCGCGCAGGAAGCGCGTCGGCAGGTGCACCGTGACCTCGTCGCCGTCGAGCGCACCGAGGGTCATCTGCCGCAGCCAGGTGCGGTACTCGACCTCGCCCACTTCGGCCTGCAGGCGGGCGCGTATCCGTGCCCACTGGGTCGCCAGATCGGAAGCGCCGGCCGGTTCGCTGTGGCCCGGCGCTTCTTCCCGCTGAAGCTCTCCGCTGTCCGCTGTCAACGTCCCCGCCCCCGACGCCGCCTCGGCCTCGCGCCGAAGCCGTAGCAAGCCACCATGGTCGCCTCCTGCCTGTGTCGGCAGCCTCTGGCGCCCATGTTCCCCCGACCGCCGACCCGCCCGGCCAGCAACTAAATCTTATTCCATGTGGGGCATGGCGACAATCAGAAACTGGGTATTGTTACAGTCGATCGAATAACCGCCGCCGCGGCGACAGTTAAGGATCGCGACAATCAAGAAATAAAATTGTCAGTATTTCAGTATTACAAGGCGCGGGGCGCCCTGGGGCGCAACCCGCAATATCCCGTGACAGCCGACGGCCCAGCGGGCGCCAAAAGGGCGCGGCGCCGACGCGTTCAGGTGGCCTGACCAAGCGCCTTGATGCGGGCGCTCAGGCGCGACAGCTTTCGCGCGACGGTGTTGTCGTGGATCACGCCCTTGGTGGCCGCGCGCTGCATCTCCGGCTGCGCCACGCGCAGCGCCTCGCGCGCCTTGGCGTGATCGCCGCCGGCAATCGCCTCTTCGACCTTCTTGATGAAGGTGCGCATGCGCGACCGGCGCGCCTGGTTGCGCGCGGTACGGACGGCGGTCTGACGGATGCGCTTACGCGCGGAAGCGGTATTGGCCATTCTTGTATTGCTCTGTTTCGTCGTGTGACTTCGGCGTCTGACTCAAAACACCGCGCGACCGACGGCCGTCGCGGCTGCGGACTGACTGGATGCCGGCGCGGAACAGACCTGCGCCTGTCAGCCCATTCCGATCAACCATGCGTAACCCCGGACCAGCGATGCGTCAGATGCGTGAGGCGGACAGCCACGAAACCCGCATGGCCCGCCCGACGATCCCCGCCGCCAGCCGAGCCTCGCGTTCTATGCACCCCCCCGGGGGGAGTCAAGAAACGAAGCGGCGGCCGCGGCGGTGCCGGCCTATGCGCGGCGGGCGAAACGCGGCTTGCGCTTTTCGGCGAAGGCCGCCATCCCCTCGCGCTGATCGGCGGTGCCGAACAACGGCATGAACACCGACCGCTCGAAGCGCACGCCCTCGGCCAGCGTGACCTCGTAGCTGCGGTTGACCGACAGTTTGGCGATGGCGACCGCGACCGGCGACAGCGCGGCGATCCGCGCGGCGAGCTTCATCGCCTCGTCCAGCAGGTCCGCCGCCGGGACGACGCGCGAGACGAGGTTGGCCCGCTCCGCCTCCGCCGCATCCATGAAGCGCGCCGACAGAATCATTTCCATCGCCTTGGACTTGCCCACTTGGCGCGTCAGCCGCTGCGTGCCGCCGGCGCCGGGTATCACGCCCAAGTTGATTTCAGGCTGCCCGAATTTGGCAGTATCGGCGGCCAGGATGATGTCGCACATCATCGCCAGCTCGCAGCCGCCGCCGAGGGCGAAGCCCGCCACCGCGGCGATCACCGGCTTGCGGATGCGGGTGATCGTCTCCCATTTCGCGATGAAGTCGTCCTCCAGCACGTCGGGATAGGTCCGGCCCTGCATCTCCTTGATGTCGGCGCCGGCGGCAAAGGCCTTCTCGTTGCCGGTCAGCACGATCGCGCCGATCGCGGGGTCCGCGTCATAGGCGAGCAGCTGCTCGCCCAGCTCGCGCATCAGCTGATCGCACAGCGCGTTCAGCGCCTGCGGCCGGTTCAGCCGGATCAGCGCCACCGCTCCCTGCACCTCGGTCGCAATCATCTCGTGCGCCATTACGCCTCTCCCTCCGAAACCGTGCGGACCCTAGCTAGCGCTGGGTGCGGGGGCAATGGAACGTGCTGCGGCCCGCCTGCACGATGCGCGCGATGCCCGCGCACGCGGGCGGACCAGGACACCGTTCGCAGGCCTGCGCCTCCCGCCCGTAGACCTTCCAGGCATGCTGGAAATATCCCAACTCGCCGTCCGGCTGCACGTAGTCGCGCAGGCTCGATCCGCCGGCGGCGATGGCCTCGGCGAGGGTCGCGCGGATGGCCGTGACCAGCCGCCCGGCACGCCGTCCGGCGACGCTGTGCGCCAGCCGGCGCGGACTGAGGCGGGCACGGAACAACGCCTCGCACACATAGATATTCCCGAGCCCCGCCACCACGCGCTGATCGAGCAGCGCCGCCTTGATCGGCGTGCGCCGGCCGGTCAGCGCGACGGACAGCCGGGCGGCGTCGAATTCGTCCTCCAGCGGCTCCGGCCCGAGGCCGGCAAGCAGGCGATGCCCGTCCTCCGCCGACGTCGCCACCAGATCGGCGGCGCCGAAGCGGCGGGGATCGACCAGACCCACGCGCCAGCCGTCATCGGTCTCCAGCACCAGATGCTCGTGCGGGCCCGGCGGCCGGGCGTCGCGGGGCGCGATCAGCATCCGTCCGGACATGCCGAGATGCAGCAGCAGGCTGAGCCCGCCGTCGAGACGCATCAGGATATATTTGCCCCGCCTGCGGAAGCCGGTCACGCGCGCCCCGGTCAGCGTCGCCGCGAGGTCCGGCGGCAGCGGCCAGCGCAGATCGGCGCGATGCGCGGCGGCATGCACGATCACGCGGTCCTGCAGCCGCGCGCGCAGGCCGCGCATCACCGTCTCGACCTCGGGGAGTTCCGGCATGGCGTGGTTCCACGCTATACGGGAGCCGGCATGAGCGAAACCAGCGAGACCGATTTTGGCTTCACCCGCGTCCCGGTGGACGCCAAGAAGCCCATGGTGCGGGCGGTGTTCGACAGCGTCGCGCGCCGCTACGACGTGATGAACGACCTGATGTCGCTCGGCGTGCACCGGGCGTGGAAACGCATCTATGTCAACGCGCTGCGGCCGTCCCCCGGACGCACGCTGCTGGATCTGGCCGGCGGGACGGGCGATATCAGCTTCGGCTGGCTGCGCCGCGGCGGCGGCCCGGCGCTCTGCACCGACATCAATGCCGCCATGCTCGCGGTGGGACGCGACCGCGCCGCCGGGCGCGGGTTCCTCGACCTCGGCTTCGCGGTGGCGGACGCCGAGGCGCTGCCCTTCCCCGACCGCTCGTTCGATACGGTGTCGATGGCGTTCGGCCTGCGCAACTGCACCGACAAGGCGGCGGTGCTGGCGGAGGCGCGGCGCGTGCTCCGCCCCGGCGGCCGCTTCGTGTGCCTGGAGTTCAGCCGCCTGCAGGTCGCGGCGCTGCAACCGCTGTACGACGCCTGGAGCTTCCGCGTGCTGCCGCGCCTCGGCCAGGCGGTTGCCGGTGATGCCGACAGCTACCGGTATCTGGCCGAGAGCATCCGCGTCTTTCCCGATCAGGAACGTCTGGCGGCGATGATGCGCGCGGCCGGGCTGTCGCGCGTGAGCGTGCAGAACCTGTCCGGCGGGATCGCCGCCATCCATGCCGGCTGGCGGCTGTGAGCGCGCCGGCATGACCGGACTCGCCGGCCGCCGCGTGCTGCTGATCGTGGGCGGCGGCATCGCGGCCTATAAGGCGCTGGAGCTGATCCGCCTGCTGCGCCGCGCGGACGCGTCGGTCACGACGGTCCTGACGCGCGCGGGCGCCCAGTTCGTCACCCCGCTGTCGTTGCAGGCGCTGAGCGAGAACCGCGTCTATGCCGACCTGTTCTCCCTGACCGACGAGAGCGAGATGGGACACATCCAGCTCTCGCGCGCCGCCGACCTGCTGGTGGTCGCCCCCGCCACCGCCGACCTGATCGCGCGCATGGCCGCCGGCATCGCCGACGATCTGGCGACGACGGTGCTGCTCGCGACCGACAAGCCGGTGCTGATCGCGCCGGCGATGAACGTGCGCATGTGGCATCACCCCGCCACCGTCGCGAACATGGCGACGCTCGGCGCGCGCGGCGTGCATGTCGTCGGCCCCGAGGAGGGGGCGATGGCGTGCAACGAGCACGGGCTCGGCCGGCTCGCGGAGCCGCCGTCCATCCTCGCCGCCGTCACCGACCTGCTGAACCCGCGGCGACCGCTCGCGGGGCGGCACGCGATCGTCACCTCCGGCCCGACGCAGGAGCCGATCGACCCGGTGCGCTACATCGCCAACCGCAGCAGCGGCCGGCAGGGCCACGCCATCGCCGCCGCCCTCGCCGGCCTCGGCGCGCGCGTCACGCTGGTCAGCGGCCCGGTCGCGCAGCCCGATCCGCCGCATGTCGAGGTGGTGCGGGTGGAGACCGCCGACGCGATGCTCGATGCCGTGCGACGCGCCCTGCCCGCCGATATCGCCGTGTTCGCCGCCGCCGTCGCCGACTGGCGGGTCGAGCAGGCATCGGTCCACAAGCTGAAGAAGACGCCGGGCGCCGCGCCGCCCGCGCTGGTGCTGGCCCCCAATCCCGACATCCTCGCCACCATCGCCGCCGGCACGCCGCGCCCGCGCCTCGTGGTCGGCTTCGCGGCGGAGACCGACGACGTGGAGGCCAACGCCGCCGCCAAGCGCGTGCGCAAGGGCGCCGACTGGATCGTCGCCAACGACGTCTCCCCGGCGACCGGGATCATGGGCGGGGCGGAGAACGCCGTGTCCATCGTCAGCGCCGACGGGATCGAGGAATGGCCCCGCCTGCCGAAGGACGAGGTCGCACGCCGCCTCGCCCGGCGCATCGCCGCGGCCCTGGCCTGACGGGCGCGCGGCGTGGCGGGGGACGATCCGATGCGGGATGTCGAGATCAAGGTGCTGGACGACCGTCTGCGCGACTGGGGCCTGCCACGCTATCAAAGCGGGCACGCGGCGGCGATCGACCTGCATGCGTGCCTGGACGCGCCGCTCGCGCTGCCACCCGGGGCACCGCCCGCGCTGCTCTCCGCGGGCTTCGCGCTGCTGATGGGCGACCCATCCATGGCGGCGCTCGTGCTGCCCCGCTCCGGGCTCGGGCACAAGCGGGGTCTGGTCCTGGGCAACCTCGTCGGGCTGATCGACCCCGACTACACCGGCCCGATCCTGGTCAGCGCCTGGAACCGCGGCGCGCCGGGGACGGAGCCCGTCGTGCTGAGCCCCGGCGAACGGTTCGCGCAGCTGTTGTTCGTGCCCATCCTGCGGCCCCGGCTGCGGGTGGTCGAGGCGTTCTCGGCCGTCACGGCGCGCGGCGCCGGGGGCTTCGGCTCGACCGGCTGACCACGCCGCCGGCCCCGGCTCCGACACGAAAACATCACGACGGCGCGGGCGACCAGGGACGTGACAGCGCGCCGCCCGCTGCGCTATGCGCCCGAACTCTGTTCCATCGGGGTCGCCGATCCCAGTCGCCGGCAGAGGCAGCATGTCCGCTACGACCTATCCCGCGGCGGCGCTCGGGCGCCGCCTGCCGAATGCCTGGGACATCGCGGCCATTCTCTGCGTGGTCGGGCTGCTGGTCGGGCTCGCGAGCGAGGCGCGCAGCACCTTCGCGCCGATCAGTGCCCTCAGCCACGACGCGATCAGCCTCGATCCGGCCTATCTGCCGGACTACGCGGCGCGCACCACGCTGCGGATGTTCGCCGCCCTCGCCTTTTCGCTGCTGTTCACCTTCACCTTCGCCACCTTCGCGGCCAAGAGCCGGCGCGCGGGTCTGATCATGATCCCGCTGCTCGACATCCTGCAAAGCGTGCCGATCCTCGGCTTCCTGACCTTCACCGTCGTGTTCTTCATGAGCCTGTTCCCCGGCCGCGTGATGGGGCTGGAGCTGGCGGCGATCTTCGCGATCTTCACCAGCCAGGCCTGGAACATGGCGTTCAGCCTGTACCAGTCGCTCAAGACGCTGCCGCCGGATCTGGTGGAGGCGGCGGATGCGTTCCGCCTCTCGCCGTGGCAGCGTTTCTGGCGTCTCGATGTGCCGTTCGCCGTACCGGGCCTCGTGTGGAACACGATGATGTCGATGTCGGGCGCCTGGTTCTTCGTCGTCGCGTCCGAGGCCGTCAGCATCGGCGACAACACGTTCAAGCTGCCGGGGATCGGCTCCTACGTGCAGGTGGCGCTCGATGCCGGCGACATACGCGCGGTGGGCTATGCGATCGTTGCCATGCTCGTCGTCATCCTCGCCTACGACCAGCTGCTGTTCCGTCCGCTCGTCGCCTGGTCGTCGAAGTTCCGTTTCGAGCTGACCGCCGGCGCGATCACCGCCGATCCGTGGATGCTGCGCCTGATCCGCCGGACGCGGCTGCTGCGCCTCGCTGGCCAGTGGGTCGGCGGGCTCGTCGATCAGGCGACGGGGCTACGGCTCGCGCTGTGGCGGCGTCCGCGCGCGTCCGCCGGCCCGGCGCGGCCGTCGCGCATCGGGGACGTGGTGTTCGGCATCGTCGTCGTCCTGGTGGTCTTCTATGCCGGCTGGCAGATCGCGCGCTTCGTCGCGACGCCCGCGCCGAAATCCCCGCCGCTCGGCTGGGCGGACGTGCTGACCACGCTGCGGCTCGGATCGTACACGCTGCTGCGGGTGGTGATCCTGATGGTGGCGGCGACGGTGATCTGGGTGCCGATCGGCGTCTGGCTCGGCCTGCGGCCCACCTGGGCGCGACGCGCCCAGCCGCTCGCGCAGTTCCTCGCGGCGTTTCCCGCCAACCTGTTCTATCCGCCCTTCGTCGTGGCGATCCTGTATTTCCACCTCAACACCAACATCTGGCTGACGCCGCTGATGGTGCTGGGCACCCAGTGGTACATCCTGTTCAACGTCATCGCCGGCGCGGCGGCTTTTCCCGGCGACCTGCAGGAAGCCGCCGAGAACTTCCAGGTCGGCGGCTGGCTGTGGTGGCGCAAGGTGATGATCCCCGGCATCTTCGCCTATTACGTGACCGGCGCGATCACCGCCTCGGGCGGGTCGTGGAACGCGGCGATCGTCGCGGAAGTGGTGAGCTGGAAGGGCACGCAGCTCTCGGCGGCGGGCCTCGGCGCCTATATCGCGCAGGCATCGACCGACGCCGACATGAAGCGCGTCGTGCTCGGCGTCACCGTCATGTCGGTCTATGTGCTGCTGCTCAACCGGCTGGTCTGGCGGCGGCTGTATGCCTACGCCGCCCGGCGCCTGACGTTCAGCTAGTCGGCAAGCCCGCCCGCGGGGCGAAGGAGACGAACCATGGACAGCGTCACCACCCGTGCGGCCCTGGTGCAGGTCGAGCGCTGCCGGCAGGCCTATCACAAGGACAGCAACGCCGATCTGGTGGTGCTGGACGACGTGAACCTGACCTTGCACGACGGCGAGCTGGTGGCGCTGCTCGGCCGGTCGGGCTCCGGCAAATCCACGCTGCTGCGCGTCGTCGCCGGGCTGCTGAAGCCGACCGCGGGGACGGTGCTGTGGCGCGGCAGTCAGGTGACCGGCCCCGCCGACGGTGTCGCCATGGTGTTCCAGAGCTTCGCGCTGTTCCCCTGGCTGACGGTGCAGGAGAACGTCGAGCTCGGGCTGGAAGCCAAGGGCGTCGCCCGCGCCGAGCGCGAGCGGCGGGCGGAGGAGGCGATCGACCTGATCGGCCTCGGCGGCTACGAGAACGCCTATCCCAAGGAACTGTCGGGCGGCATGCGCCAGCGCGTCGGCCTCGCCCGCGCGCTGGTCGTGCATCCCGATCTGCTGCTGATGGACGAGCCGTTCAGCGCGCTCGACGTGCTGACGGCGGAGACGTTGCGCACCGACCTGATCGACCTCTGGAGCGAGGGCAAGCTGCCGATCAAGTCGATCCTGATGGTGACGCACAACATCGAGGAGGCGGTGCTGATGGCCGACCGCATCCTGGTGTTCAGCTCCAACCCCGGCCGCGTCGCCAACGAGCTGGCGGTGACCTTCCCGCACCCGCGCAACCGCCTCGCGCCCGCGTTCCGCCAGCTGGTGGACGACATCTATGCGCTGATGACCCGCCGGGCCCCCGCGCCGAAGACGCCCCCCAGCGCGGCGGCGGCGCTGGCGATCCCGCTGTCGCCGGTCTCGACCAACCTGATGGCCGGCCTGATCGAGACGCTGGCCGCCCCTCCGTACGACGGGCACGCCGACCTGCCGGCGCTGGCGGCGGTGCTGCAACTCGAACTGGACGAGCTGCTGCCGCTGGGCGAGGCGTTGCAGCTTCTGCACTTCGCGCTGCTGGAGGAGGGCGATATCCGCCTGCTGCCGACCGGGCGGGAGTTCGCCAGCGCCGACACCGATGCGCGCAAGGTGCTGTTCGCGACCGCGCTGCGCGCCAACGTCCCGCTGGTCGCCGGCATCCGGCAGGTGCTGGACGAACGGTGGAACCACCGGGCGAGCGCGGTCCGCTTCCGCGACGAGCTTGAGGATCACATGTCCCCCGACTATGCCGAGGCGACGCTGCGCACGGCGATCGCCTGGGGGCGCTACGCCGAGCTGTTCAGCTACGACGAGGAGGCGGACCAGTTCAGTCTCGACGAGATCGAATAGACCGGACCCGCCGCGCGTTCCTCGGCCTGCTGGGGACGGCGGCCGCGGGACGTTCGCACCCCGCGCGGGCGGCACCGCCACCCGACACCGCGGTGGTGGCCCGCCGGCTGGACGACATCACCAGCTTCGATCCCGCCGAATCCTACGAGTTCACCAACAACGAGATCGACGGCAACTGCTATCGCCGGCTGGTCGCGCCGGACCCGGACGATGCGCGCCGGCTGGTGGGCGACGTCGCGGCGGCATGGGACGCCGCGCCCGACGGCAGCCGCTTCACCTTTCACCTCAGGCCGGACGTGACCTTTGCCACCGGCCGGCCGGTCACCGCCGACGATGCCGCGTTCAGCCTCGCGCGCGTGGTGCGGCTCGACCGCGCGCCGGGCTTCATCATCCGCCAGTTCGGCTGGACAGCGGACAACGTGGACCGGCTGATCCGGGCGGAGGATGCGCGCACCCTGGTGCTCGACGTGCCGCGTCCGGCGGCCGCCGGCTATGTGCTGCACTGCCTGTCCGCCAATGCCGGCAGCATCGTCGATCGCGACACGGTGCGCGCGCACGCCGTGGGCGACGATCTCGGACGCGGCTGGCTCGCCCGGCACACCGCCGGCGCCGGCCCCTACCGGCTGACCGCGTTCGAGGCGAGCGACCACGTGACGCTGGAGCGCAACCCGCACGCGGCGGGACCGGCCCGCATGGCCCGGATCGTCCTGCGCCACGTGCCCGACCCGTCGGCGCAGCGGCTGCTGCTGGCGCGCGGGGACGTCGATATCGCCCGCGACCTGACCGCCGATCAGCTGGCGGGGCTGGCCGGCGATCCGCGCTTCTCGCTGGTGTCGGCGGCGCAGGCGACGTCGCTCTACGTGGCGATGAATCAAGCCCATGCGCTGCTGCGCGCGCCCGACATGATCGCCGCCCTCAAATGGGCGATCGACTACGACGGCATCGCGGCCTGGCTCACCCCGCGCACCTGGGACGTCTGCCAGAGCTTCCTGCCGTCCTGCCTGCCGGGCGCGATCGGCGACCGTCCGTATCACCACGATCCCGACCGTGCCCGCGCACTGCTGGCCCGCGTGGGCGTGGCGCGCGGCACGCCGGTCACGCTCGATTTCGCGACCGCCGCCCCCTCGGCCGACATCGCGCAGGTGATCCAGGCCAACCTCGCCGCGATCGGCCTCGCGGTCACGCTGATCCCCGGCGATCAGCGGCAGGTCATCACCCGCACCCGGCAGCGCCGCCACCAGCTCGCGCTGATGGGCTGGGGCGCGGACTACTTCGACCCGAACTCCAACGCCCAGGCGTTTTGCGAGAATCCCGACGACGGCGAGGACGGGCCGCTGAAGATCGTCGCGTGGCGCAGCCATTACCGCGATCCGGCGCTCGATGCCGCCAGCCGCGCCGCCGGGCGGGAGACCGACGAGGCGCGGCGGCTGGCCGACTACGCCGCGCTGCAGCGCCGGTTCATGGCGACCGCCCCGTTCGTGATGCTGCTGCAGCAGAACGCCGTGGCGGCGCTGGGCCCGGGAGTCGCAGGATTGCGTCTCGGCGCGCTGCCCGACTTCACCCGCTACGGAACGATCACCAGGCATTGACCGGCCCGACCGCCCCCGACCTCGCCGACGCAGACCTGGCGGATACTCTCCGGCCGGCCGGCATGGACCGCGCGGCACGG
>NZ_BANB01000138.1 GCF_000964365.1 Acidisphaera rubrifaciens HS-AP3
GAAGGCGAGACAGGCGGCGCGGCCGATGCCCCCCGCCCCGCCCGTCACCACCGCCGCCTTGCCCGCGAAATCCATGATCGCCCCCCTCGTCGTTTCCACCCGCCGCCGACTGTCGCCGCGCCACCCGCCGCTGACCAGCCCTCCGTCGGGCGTCCCGCTGCCCGGGCCGCGCATCGGCGGTTTGTCCGGACAGCGGGGCAGCCGCCTTGAAGCCGGCCCCGGCACGGCGCGTAATGCACGCAACGACAGGGGAGAGACGACCGATGGCGACCTATGATCTCGTCGTGCGCGGCGGCCTGGTGGTGGACGGCACGGGCGCCGCCCCGTTCGAGGCCGATGTCGGCGTGCGCGACGGCCGCATCGCCGCGCTCGGACGCCTGACGGGCGGCGGCACCGAAGAGATCGACGCAAGCGGCCATCTCGTCACCCCGGGCTTCGTCGACGTGCACACCCATTACGACGGCCAGGCGGTGTGGGACCATCATCTCGCGCCCTCGTCCTGGCATGGCGTCACCACGGCGGTGATGGGCAATTGCGGGGTCGGCTTCGCGCCCTGCCGCCCCGACGATCGGGAAAAGCTGATCGAACTGATGGAGGGCGTGGAGGACATCCCCGGCCCGGTCATGCACGAGGGGCTGCGCTGGGAGTGGGAGAGCTTCCCCGACTACCTCGCGACGCTGGATCGCAACCCGCGCGACATCGACGTCTGCGCCCTGCTGCCGCACGCGGCGGTGCGCGTGAACGTGATGGGCGAGCGCGCCATACGCCTCGAACCCGCGACCGCGCGCGACGTGGCGCAGATGCGCGCGATCGCCGCCGATGCGGCGCGCGCCGGCGCGTTCGGCTTCTCCACCTCCCGCACGACCAGCCACAAGAGCCTGCGCGGCGACTACACGCCCACGCTGCGGGCGCTGGAGGCGGAACTCACCGGCATCGCGCAAGGGCTGACCGAGGGCGGCGGCGGCTTCATGGAAGTCGTCTCCGAATGGACGCAGCCCGATCCGGCCAACGAATTCGCCATGCTCCGCCGCATCGCCGAACAGAGCGGGCGCCCGGTGCTGTTCTCGCTCGGCCAGCGCCATACCCAGGCCGATTACTGGCGCGAGCTGCTGGCCGCGAGCCGCGCCGCCGTCGCCGACGGCGTGCCGATCCGCCCCGTCGTGCCGCCACGCGCCATCGGCACGCTGTTCGGCCTGACCGGCAGCCAGAACCCGTTTTCCGGCACGCCGTCCTACAAGGCGATCGCGCACCTGCCGCTCGCCGAGCGCGTCGCCGCCCTGCGCGACCCCGACATGCGCCGCCGCATCCTCGGCGAGGATCCGGCGAAGGAGAGCACCTTCCCGCTGTTCAACCGCCTGTCCTACGCGCAGATGTACCGCTTCGGCACGCCGCCGAACTACACGCCGCGCGAGGAGGACTCTATCGCCCGCATCGCTGCGCGCGAGGGGCGCACCGCGCCGGAAGTGGCCTACGACATCCTGCTCGAACAGGACGGCCACGCCTTCATCTATGCGCCGATCCTCAACTACGGCACGTACGACCTGTCGATCTCCGAGGCGATGCTCGACGACCGCAACACCATCATGGGGCTCGGCGACGGCGGCGCCCATGTCGGCTTCATCCTCGACGCCGGGTTCACCACGTGGCTGCTCGCCTACTGGGGCAAGCAGCGCGGGCGCTTCCCCATGCCGGACCTGATCCGTCGGCTGACATCCGACACGGCGCGGGCGGTCGGGTTGCACGACCGCGGCGTCGTGGCGGTGGGCATGCGCGCCGACCTCAACGTCATCGACTGGGACCGCATCGGCTTCGGCAGCCCCTATGTGGTCCACGACCTGCCCGCCGGCGGCAAGCGGCTGCTGCAAAAAGCGAGCGGCTATGCCGCCACGATCGTCGCGGGCGCAATCACCTATCGCGAGGGCGAGGCGACCGGCGCACTGCCGGGCCGGCTGGTCCGGCGCCCGACCGCGGCGGGCCTGCATTGAGCGGCGCGCGGACGGGCGCGGACACCCTGCCCCCCGGCCCGTTACCGCTCGGCCCGCTGCCGGGCACGCGCTATCCCGATACGCGCGTCGTCGCCCTCGACCGCCGATTTCGCCGTCAGGGCAACGCCGCGATCGAGCGCATCGCGACCGGCTTCCGCTGGGCGGAGGGGCCGGTCTATTTCCGCGACCTCGGCTGCCTGATCTGGAGCGACATTCCCAACAACCGGATGATGCGCTGGCTGGAGGATGACGGCCATGTCAGCGTCTTCCGCAGCCCATCGAACTACGCCAACGGCAATACCCGCGACCACGCCGGCCGCCTGATCACCTGCGAGCACGACACGCGCCGCGTGACCCGCACGGAGGCGGATGGGCGCATCACCGTGCTGATGGACCGCCACGACGGACGCCGCCTCAACGGGCCGAACGACATCGTGGTGGCGAGCGACGGCGCGATCTGGTTCACCGATCCGGGCTACGGCATCGACGGCGAATACGAGGGGCATGCCGACACGCCGGAGCTTGCCGCGCATGTCTATCGCCTCGATCCCGCGACCGGCGAGGCGACCGTCGTCGCCGATGATTTCACCCGCCCCAACGGCCTAGCCTTTTCGCCCGACGAGCGGCGTCTGTATGTCGTCGACAGCGGCATCACCCATGGCGGTCCGTCGCATATCCGCGTCTTCGACGTGGACGGCACGCGGCTGCGCGGCGGCGGCGTGTTCGCCGACGGCTTCGCGCCCGGCTTCACCGACGGGCTGCGCGTCGACATGGCGGGCAATGTATGGTGCAGCATGGGCTGGGCCGATCCGGCCGAGGACGGCGTGCGCTGCTACGCGCCGGACGGCGACCTGATCGGCAAGGTGCTACTGCCGGAAACCTGCGCCAACCTCACCTTCGGCGGCCGCAAGCGCAACCGGCTGTTCATGTGCGCGAGCACGTCCGTCTACGCGCTCTATGTGGACATCCAGGGCGCGCAGCTGCCCTGACCGGCCGCGCCGCCGCTACGAGGGCAGCCGGCCGCCGAGTTCGTCCTCGATGTGCACGCGGATGATTTCGTCGAAACTGGTCTCCGCCCGGAACCCGAGGGCGAGCGCACGCTGCGGATCGAAGTTGCGCGGCCAGCCCGCGACGATGGCGGCGACCGTGGGGTCCGGCACGCGGCGGATCAGCGACGCCGCCCGGTCGCCCGCGACGCGGCGCAGCGCCGCGATCTGCTCGCCCACCGTCGCCGACAGCCCGGGCATCGACAGCGACCGCCGCGCGCCGAGCGGCGCGAGATCGATCTCGGCCCCGTGCATCAGGAACCCCACCGCCGCGCGCGGGCTCGCGTGCCAGTGGCGCACGTCCTCGTCGACCGGCAACACCGCCTCCTGTCCCGCCAGCGGCTCGCGCAGGATGCCGGAGAAGAAGCCAGACGCCGCCTTGTTCGGCGCGCCGGGGCGGATGCAGATGGTCGGCAGGCGGATGCCGATCCCGTCCATGAAGCCGCGCCGCGAATAGTCGGCGAGCAGCAGCTCGTCGATCGCCTTCTGCGTGCCGTAGCTGGTCAGCGGCGTCAGCGCGAAATCGTCGCCGATCGCCGGGGGGAACGGCGCGCCGAACACGGCGATCGACGAGGTGAACACCATGCGCGGCCGATACCCGTCCGCCGACAGATGCCGGATC
Organism: Acidisphaera rubrifaciens HS-AP3; assembly: GCF_000964365.1. Taxonomy (GTDB): domain Bacteria; phylum Pseudomonadota; class Alphaproteobacteria; order Acetobacterales; family Acetobacteraceae; genus Acidisphaera; species Acidisphaera rubrifaciens. Next base: position 3,654 of record NZ_BANB01000138.1, read on the forward strand.
GCGTCGAACAGCATGCGCGTGCCGTCGAGGTTGATGCGGTAGCCCTTGTCGAAATCCGCCTCCGCCTCGCCGGAGACGATGGCGGCGAGATGGAAGATCAGGTCCGGCCGCTCCGCGACCGCGCGCGCGGGCTCGCCGTCCGCCGACAGGTCGGCCGCACGCGTCACCACGCGGCCGCCGAAGCCCGCCGGCGCCGCCGGCTCGACAACGTCGAGCAGCGTCAGCGCCTCGATCGCCCGGCCGCCGATGCCGCCGGCGGCGACCAGCCGTGCCGTCAGCTTGCGGCCGATCATGCCGGCCGCGCCCGTGATCAGGATATGCATCGTCGCCCTCCGTTACCGCCCCGCCGCTCTCGCGGCGTCTCTACCGTCCTGGCCGCGCCCGGCTGAGCAGCCGTTCCGCCAGCACCGCCGCGATGATGATCGAGCCGATCGCCGTGCCCTGCCAATAGGGCGAGACGTTCAGCAGGTTCAGCCCGTTGCGTATGAACACCATCACGAACACGCCGCACAGCGTGCCGATGATCGACCCGCGCCCGCCGAACAGGCTGGCGCCCCCGATCACCACGGCCGCGATCGCGTCCAGCTCCAGCCCCTGTCCGCCGATCGGGTCGATCGACAGGATGCGCGAGGCGAGGAAGATCGCGGCCACCGCGCTCATCGCGCCCGAGACGACATAGGCGAACACGCTCCATGTCGCGATGCCGAGGCCGGCGACGCGCGCCGCCTCCGCGTTCGATCCCACGGCGTACAGCGTACGCCCGCCCTTGGTGTAGGCGAGGAACCACCAGCACACGGCATAGGCCACCAGCAGGCACCAGAAATCGACCGGTTTGCCGGCCAGCGTGTCCGACGACAGCGCGCCGAGCGCCGCCGGCAGGTCGCTGATCGAATTGGCGCCGCTGAAGATGTAGGCGAGGCTGCGCGCGATCGACATCATGCCGAGCGTCACGACGAAGGGTGCGACGCGCCCGAACGTGATGATCGCGCCGTTGACGAGACCAGCCAGCGCACCCGCCGCCAGACACGCCGCGATGCCGCCCGCGAGGCCCAGTTTCGGCAGGGCGAGGCCGAGGATGATGCCCGTCGCGCCCGCCAGCGAGCCCACCGACAGGTCGATGCCGCCGATCAGGATCACCAGCGTCTGCCCGAGCGCCACCATGCCGACGACCACCGACTGATCGAGCACATTGAGCAGGTTGTTGACGGTGAGGAAATACGGCGAGATCAGCGACAGCACCGCCATGACCAGAACGATCAGCAGCAGCATCCGCAGCTCGATCTCGGTCGCCAGCAGCCGCAGCAGCGAGCGGCGGCGCGGCGCATCCGGCGTCCCCGTTTGGGACAGGCTCATTGGAACGGGCTCATTACGACAGTCTCATGCGACGGCTCCGAGCGGCATCTGCGCGGCGGCGGGGGCGGCGAGATCGGCGGTGATGCCGGCGGCGACCGCCCGCGCGTCGAACCCCGCCGGCACCTGCGC
>NZ_BANB01000137.1 GCF_000964365.1 Acidisphaera rubrifaciens HS-AP3
CCAGCGCCAGAGGCAGCAGCACGACGACCGCCGTCAGCGTCACCATCACCGCCGCCGTGGCGCTCGGCCGGAGCCGCAGCCGCAGCCGCAGCCGCTCGCTCAGCGGCCATGTGCTGTAGACGAGGATGGCGGCCCACAGGATCGCCGAGGCGAACGGATACAGCACCACGCCGCAGCCGACCGCGATCGCGATCAGGAGCAGCGACAGCAGGACACGCTCGGTCGTCATGACGCCCTCCCTTGTTCGCCGCCCGGCGCGCCGCGATGCCGGCCGCGGGTGCCCTGGTCCCGACGGCCGCCGGCGGCTAGCGTGCTGGGTCGATCCCGATCCGAGGAGCGCCGCATGCCCCGGCTGGCCGCCAACCTGTCGATGATGTTCACCGAAGTGCCGTTCCTGGACCGCTTCGCGCTTGCCCGGGTCCACGGGTTCGATGCCGTCGAGTTCCTGTTTCCGTACGACCACAAGCCGGCCGAGATCAAGGCACGGCTGGACGCCAACGGCCTGACGCAGGCGCTGTTCAACCTCCCGCCCGGCGACTGGGACGCCGGCGAGCGCGGCCTGGCGGCGCTGCCGGGACGCGAGGCGGAGTTCCGCGACGGCGTCGCCCGCGGACTGGACTACGCGGCGGCCCTGGACTGCCGGCTGCTGCACTGCATGGCCGGCATCCCCCCCGCCGGCCTGCCGCGCGCCACGGCCGCCGCCGTCTATGCCGCCAACCTCGCTTATGCGACGGAACAGGCCAAGTCGGCGGGCGTGCGGCTGACGCTGGAGCCGATCAACCAGCGCGACATGCCGGGCTATTTCCTCAGCCACCAGGCCGAGGGCGCCGCCATCGCCGCCGCCTTCGGCACCGATCGCGCGGGGCTGCAATTCGATCTGTATCACTGTCAGGTGACCGAGGGCGACCTCACGACCCGCATGGCGCGCCACATGGACGTCATCGCCCACATGCAGATCGCCGACGTGCCCGGACGGCACGAGCCTGGGACCGGCGAGATCGGCTGGGCGCACGTCCTCCGCCGCATCGACGAGCTTGGCTACACGGGGTGGGTGGGTTGCGAGTACCGGCCGGCTGCGGGGACGGTGGCGGGACTCGGCTGGCGCGCCGCGTTCGGCGTCTGATCCCGCCGGCGGGAACGCGCCGCTCATTTTCAAACGCTGAAATCGGCGGGACGCAGGACCGCTTTTTGATCGCGCGACCCGGGCCATGCGATTCAGGCGGTGGCGGCGGACCGAGGCGAGGCGTGAGACGGAGGGGTGGCCGCCGAACCGTCGCATTATCCATCAAAGGTTGCTAAACACCGACTAGACTGTTACCGACAGTTCCGTGTTACCGATGTTTAGGTGACATCTCGCCGAACCCCTGGACGAGTCGCGCGTGTTGATCCGGTGTTGATTTTCTGGCGATATGCTAAACCTACGCTGGCGTGCGTAACCTCGACGCTTCGACCGGAGGCGGCAGCGGAGCGACTGTCCCCTTCGCGCCGCCGCTCCCCGCCGCCCGATGTCCGCAGGGAGAGCGATCCCCGGAGACTGACATTCCGCTCGCACTAGCCAAGGAGGCGGGCGCACGAGGCCCGTGGTCATGATGCGCTTTACCGAGATCGGCCAGCAGCTACGAGCCTATCGCCTCGAGAGCGGTTTGCGCGCGGAAGAGATCGCCGCCCGCCTCGGCGTCTCGCGCGCCGCGCTCTACCGCTACGAAAAGGGCGAGGTGATCAAGCTCGACACGATCAAGCGCCTTGCCGAGCTGCTGAAGATCTCGCCGCTGTCGCTGCTCGGCATCGGCGTCGAATACTACAACCGCCCCGTCGGCTTCTTCGAGCGGCTGCGCCAGGTGGAGGAGACGGCCGATCAGCTTCTGCTGATGGAAGGGCCGGTGTGCTACCTCACCACCTCCGACAGTTTCGACAGCGCGCTGGCCGAAGTCTTCGACGAGGTGGCGGAACAGACCGGCAGCGACCGTGTCGCCATGCGGTCCATGGCCGAACAGGTCATGGGCATCCAGTCGGCGCGCAAGCGCATGTACAACATGCGCCGCCCGAGCATCATCGCGATGCTGCCGCTTCCCGCGATCGAGCGTTTCCTCGCCGGCGGCGTCGCGGGGACCATCCAGGCCTCCGAGCGCGTGCGCCGCATCTGCCGGCAGGTCGCGGCCGCCGAGGTCGAGAATATCGCGCAGATCATGGAAACGGAGCCGATGGGCCTGCAGTTCGGTCTGCTGACCGGCAGCGAGCCCACCACCAGCTTCGGCGTGCTGCGCGCCCGCGACCGCGCCAACCTGTCGATCAACCCGTTCCGCGCCGACACGCACCCCAGCGCGCATACCGGCGTCGCCATGATCACCGGGGCGGACGAGGCCGTGGCGGCGCATCAGCGCGTCGCGGAGGCGAACTGGCGCGAGGCGCTGAAGGGCCCCGCCGGCGCCGCGCGGCTGCGCGCCCTGCTCGGGGCCAACACCTGAGCTGCCCGCTGGCCTGAGCCGTAACCCGGGCCTGAGCCACCTCTCGGGTCCTGACGCGCCCTCCCTTGGGGCCAGCGGCGTTTCCCCGGCGCGGCCAGCCGGCTATACGGGACCGCATGCCGTCCGCTCCTCCGCCGCCGCACGTCCCCGCGGACCTTCCCGACCTCGCCATCCCGGCGCACCCGGACGTGGTGATCGTCGGGGCGGAGCGGGTGTGGGACCGGCGCACCAAGCTCGACATCGTCCGCTTCCGCCATCGCCGCTTCGACGGGACGATGTCCGAGACCCGGACCTGGGAGGTCTGGCGGCGAGGCCGCGCCGCGGCGATTCTGCCCTATGACCCCGTGCGCGACACCGTGGTACTGATCGAACAGTTCCGCCTCCCGGCGCTGGTCGCCGGCTGCGATCCCGTGCTGGTCGAGCTGCCCGCCGGCATGTGCGACGGCGATGAACCGCCGGAGGCCACCGCGGCGCGCGAGATCGAGGAGGAGATGCACCTCGCCGCCGCCGACCTGACGCCGATCGGCACCTTCATCCTGACCGCGGGCGGGGCGGACGAGACCTGCGCCATCTATGTCGGCCGGGTCACGGCGCCGCCGGCCGGACCGGACGGGGTGGTCGCCACCACCGGCGGCCTCGCGAGCGAGCACGAGGACATCCGGGTGCGGGTCTGGGACGCCGCCGCCGCGGAGGCCGCCGCCCTTGCCGGCCGTATTCCCAATTCCGTCGCGGCCCTCGGCCTGATGTGGCTGACCGCGAACCGTGCCCGGCTGCGACGCGACTGGACGGAGACCGACCGATGACCGACGCCCCCTCTTCCCCGCTCGTCTCCGCCGACTGGCTCGCCGCGCATCTGCGCGATCCCGATCTGCTGGTGTTCGACGCGACCAAGTTCCTGCCCGGCATCGACCGCGACGCGGAGGCGGAGTTCCGGGCGGCGCATATCCCAGGCGCCCGCCGCTTCGACATCGACGCCGTCGCCGACGACGAGCAGGACCTGCCGCACATGGTCCCGAGCGCCGGCCGCTTCGCCCGCCTCGTCGGCGCGCTCGGCATCGGTAACGCCAGCCGTGTCGTTTTCTACGACGACAACGACATGATGTGGGCCGCGCGCGGCTGGTGGATGCTCGGCCTGTTCGGTCACGACGCCGCTTATGTGCTCGACGGCGGGCTCGCGGGGTGGCGCGCGTCCGGGCAGCCGACCGAGGCCGGCCCGGCCGCGCCCTCCGTCCCGGCGACGTTCCGCCCCGACCTGCGCGCCCGCCGCCTGCGCGGCATCGGCGACATGCTGCGCAACGTGGCGACGGCCGAGGAGATCGTGGTCGATGCCCGCGGCGCCGCGCGTTTCCACGCGCATGTGCCCGAGCCGCGTCCCGGCATGCGCGGCGGCCACATCCCGGGCGCCGTCAACCTGCCCTATGCCGAGGTGCTGACGCCGGCCCGCACGCTGCGGCCGCCGCCCGAGTTGCGCGCACGCTTCGCGGCGTTGGGCATCGACGGGGGCCGTCCCGTCGTCGCGACCTGCGGCAGCGGCGTCTCCGCCTCGCTCCTCAGCCTCGCGATGGCCGCGGCGGGACTGCCGCCGGCCGCGGTCTATGACGGCTCATGGACCGAATGGGGCGGGCGGTCCGATACGCCGGTCGCCACCTGATGCCCGACGATCGCGACCTTCCGCGCCCGCTGCACCCCCGCACGCGCCTGACGCACGCGGGACGCGCCGGCACGCGCGCCCATGGCTTCGTCAATCCGCCGCTCACCCGCGGCTCCACCGTGCTGCACGAAAGCTGCGCCGACCGTCGCGCCGCCGGCCAGCGCGGGCTTGATCAGTATCTCATCTACGGCGTCTGCGGCACGCCGACGCACTGGGCGCTGGAAGACGCGGTGGCGGAGATCGAGGGCGGGACGCGCTGCCAGATCGTCTCGTCCGGCCTCGCCGCCGTGACGACGGCGCTGCTGGCCTATCTGCGCGCGGGCGAGCACTGCCTGATGCCGGACAGCGTCTATGGCCCGAGCCGCCGCTTCTGCGGCATGCTGGAGAGCCATTACGGCATCCATACGACCTATTACGATCCCGCCCTCGGCGACGCCGGCATTGCGGCACTGATGCGTCCGCACACGCGCGTCGTGTTCGTCGAAAGCCCCGGCAGCCATACGTTCGAGATGCAGGACGTGGCCGCGATCGCCCGCGCCGCCCATGCCGGCGGAGCGAAGGTGCTGATGGACAACACCTGGGGCATCCAGTTCTTCCAGCCTTTCCGCCACGGCGTCGATGCGTCGATCCAGGCGTTGACGAAATATGTCGGCGGCCATTCGGACGTCCTGTTGGGCAGTATCACGACCAACAGCGACGAGGACTGGGAACGGGTACGCCAGACGGCTCTGATACTGGGCCAGTATGCCAGCCCCGACGATTGCTGGCTCGCCCTGCGCGGGGTGCGCACGCTCGCCGTGCGGCTCGACGCGCAGATGGCGGCGGGACTGCGCGTCGCGGCGTGGCTGCGCGAGCGGCCGGAAGTGTCGGAGGTGCTGCATCCCGCGCTGCCCGGCGCGCGCGGGCACGACATCTGGCGCCGCGACTACACGGGCGCGTGCAGCCTGTTTGGCGTGGTGCTGCGGCCCGACTACACCGTGGAGGCCATGCACCGCATGATCGACGGGCTGACCCTGTTCGGCATCGGCGCGTCCTGGGGCGGGTACGAGAGTTTGGTACTGCCGACCACCGGCACGCTGACGCGCACCGCCGGCACCGGCGATTTCGGCGGCCCGGCGATGCGCCTGCATATCGGCCTGGAGGACGTGGACGACCTGATCGCCGATCTCGACGCCGGCTTCGCGATCCTGCGCGCGGGGTGAGCGCGCGCCGTCAACGGCCCTGAATCGCGTCCATCGCGGGCGGGAACGTCAGCACGAGGCCGACCGCAAATCCGATCGCGGCCGCCGCCACGACCGGGCCGAGTCGCACCGAGCGGTCCCGCCACAGCAGGTGCAGCCCGAGCCAGGACAGCAGCCACACCGCGATCGCGCCCGAGGTGACGCCGGACAGCGGGCCGGTCGGGTGATAGATGTCGAACAGCCGGGCGACCGGAGGCAGCGCATCGCCGGCCAGCGCGAAGACGCCGAGGGCCGCGACGCCGATGCCCGTGCCGAGCACGGCCGCCGCGCCCGGCCCGTTGGGCGGCGGCGCGCCCGCCGGCGTCGATCGGGTGTCATAGCCGAGGCCCGGCTCGCGCGTGTCCATCAGCCGCCTCCCTGCATCAGCGTGAGCACGGCGCCGCCGCGCACCGGGGCGAACTTGTTGAGGAAGGCGCCGAAGCCGCCGGCGGTCCCGGCGGCGAGGAACGCCACGACCGCGAAGGCGAATACCGCCGCGTACAGGCCGCGAAACCGAACGCTCCACGCCCGGTAACGGACGAACACATAGGCCGCCATCGTCATGGTGATCGGCGCGATCCAGGCGACATGCTCCTTCCATTCCATGCCGAGGTCGTGCCATCCGGACGTGGCGGGGCTGGACAGCAAGAGCCGCTGCGGAAAGTCGTGCAGGTCGGCACCCGCGGGCGCGATGGCGCGGTACCACGGATAGATGACATAGGCGCCGCTCAGCACCGCCGCCCATCCCAGCACCACCATCACGACGAGATAGGCCGCGAACAGCCGCTGATCCCGCCGCGGGAGGGCAACCGTAGCGCCGGCTGCCATGCGGTACAGCCCGACCAGCGCGCCGGAGAACGCCAGCAGGAACAGCGCGCCGAAACACATCCCGTGCAGGACGGTCAGGGCGTCGCGGACGGTCATCTGCATGTGTCGTGCTCCCTGCGTGCGACGCGCTGCCGGCTCTATCGGGGCCCGGGCGATTGCAGTGTCAAGCTTCGTGGGCGTCGATTGGAGCGCCGGCCGATAACGATGCCGTCAGGCGGGCGCGGCCGCGTCCAGGCGGCCGGACGCAACCAGGCCGACGCGGACCTAGCCGGAGCCGTGATTGCAGTCCGCGCACAGGCCCTCGGCCTCCACCGTGGCGCGCGCGACCGCGAAGCCGGTGCGCCGGGCGGCGGCGGCGAGCGCGTCCGTCACCGCCGCGTCCTCGATTTCCGTCACCCGGCCGCAGCCACGGCAGATCAGGAACTGGGCGGCATGCGCGTGCCCGCCCTCCGCGTGGTCGCCCGCGACGCACCCGACATAGGCGGACAGCCGTTCGAGCTTGTGGATCAGCCCGTGCGCGAGAAGGAAATCAAGCGCGCGGTACACCGTCGGCGGCGCCGCGCCCGGCTGCGTCCGGCGCAGCGCGTCCAGCAGCTCATAGGCGCCGAGCGGCCCCTCCGCCTGCAGGATCAGGCCCAGCACGGCCCGCCGCTGCGCCGTCAGGCGCCCGCCATGGGCGGTGCAGACCCCCTCCGCATGGTCGAGCATATGCTCGACCGGGGCGGGAAAACGCGGCATGTCGCCATCCATCACGACGCCCTATGTAGTCCGCCATGACCGAGCTTGCAGCCATCCTCGACGCCATCCGCTTCGATCCCGCCGGCCTCGTGCCCGCGATCGCCCAGCAGCACGACACTGGCGAGGTGCTGATGATGGCGTGGATGACGCGCGCGACGGTGGAGGAGACGCTGGCGACCGGCCGCGTCTGCTATTTCAGCCGCAGCCGCGGCCGGCCATGGCGCAAGGGCGAGACGTCCGGGCAGGTGCAGCACCTGCGCGAGCTGCGCATCGACTGCGACGGCGACACGCTGCTGCTGCTCGTCGATCAGACGGGCGCCGCCTGCCACACCGGACAGCGCAGCTGCTTCTTTCGCGCCGTCCGCGACGGCGCGCTGGTGGAGATCGCGGCCCCGATCGCCGATCCCGAAGCCCTCTACGGCCACGGCGGGCGCGTCATGGAAGGGGGATGAACTCCGCCTCGTCGCCGGGCACGCGGGCGAAGCGGCCGGCGCGCCAGTCCGCTTTCGCCTGTTCGATGCGCTCGGGACGGGACGAGACGAAGTTCCAGAACAGATGGCGCGGC
>NZ_BANB01000136.1 GCF_000964365.1 Acidisphaera rubrifaciens HS-AP3
GGACGCGGCAGGGTGCCTCGCTGGCCTGTCGGCGCTGCCGAACGAGGCGGGGTGCGCGCTGCGCGTGCTGGCGCCCGATGGCGGGCACCTCGCGCGTGGGCTCGCGGGCGCCTGCGACGCGGGCTTCGCGACCCTGTTCGGCCACGCGCCCGCGTTGCGGCGGAAGTAGGCTACTCCGCGGCCGGCTTCGCCCAATGGATGACGCTGCGCGCGTGGAACGACTCGCGGAACTGTTCGGTCGAGCGCGGCAGCAGCGTGCCGGTGCCCCAGTCGAGCACGACGCCGTAGCGGCGCACGGCGTCGAGCGCGTCGATCTCGCCGGCCCGGAAGCGCCGCGCGACCTCCTCCGGGTCCGTCGCGATCCAGTCCAGCCGCTCACGGCGCATCTGCGCCCGCAGCGCCTCGGTCGCTTCCGTATCCACCGCGTAGTCGCAGGTATCGCGATCGACGACACGCAGCACCACGCCGTAGTCGCGGGCGGCGCGCTCGACGGAGACGTAATCGTCCGCCACGTCCTCGCGCACCGCCGCCGGGTCGCGCTCCAGCGGATCGCCGTAGCCGCCGCCCCCGGCGGTCGGGCGGCTGAAGGAATCGCCGCTGCCGATCGCGACGTCGGAAAACACCGAGCCGAGCCATTCCGTCGTGTCCTGTCCCGCGCGCTGCAGGTGCAGGCCATGCGGCATCGACGGCAGGCCGCCGTTGATGCCCCAGACAACAGCGCGCTCGCGGTCACATATATAGGAAATGACGGTGCGCTCCGCCTCGCGCAGGATGCTCGTCTTGCGCACGCCCGCGCCGCCGCGCCAGCGCCCGGGGCCGGCGGAGTCGGTGAGGATTTCGTATTCGGTGGTCAGGATCGGATTGCCGCGCTCCTGCCCTTCCACCGGCTGCGACATCAGGCCGGTGCCGAAGCACGCGGTGGTGACGTTGCAGCCGTCACGCCCGTTGCGCCCGCCCCAGCCGCCGGGCAGCCAGTCGTAGAACATGAAGATCGGCTTGTCCGCGCTGCGCAGGTCGTGACCGCCGGTGAGCAGATATTCGAGGTTGAACGCACAGGCGATGGCGCGTTCCGGCATGATACGCGACCAGATCTCGTAGATCGAGTTCATGATCTTCTCGAACGGCATCAGGAAGCCTGTGACGCCGATCGGCCAGCGGGCGTTGACGATCGTATCCTCCGGCGCGATCACCTCGATCACCCGGTAGAAGCCGGAATTGAGCGGCAGGTCGGGGAAGAAGGTCTTCATGCCGGCGACGACGGCCGAGAAGGTGGCGCCGAAGGCGGAGTTGTAGATCGAGCCGATGCAGGGATGGCTGCCCGTGAAATCATAGATCACGCGATCGCCGGCGATGGTCAGCTTGACGCGGATCGGGATCATCCCCTCGCCCGCCGAGGGGTCGCGGTCGATATAGTCCGCCGTCTCCCACGTCCCGTCCGGCAGGGCGGCGAGGCGGGCACGCACCGCGCGTTCGACATAGTCCTGCACCGACGCCATGCCGGCGAGCACCGTGTCCTTTCCGTATTTCCCGACGAGGCGGATGATGTCGCGGGCGGCGACGTTCGTCGCCTCGGCCTGGGCCTGCATGTCGCCGATGATCGACACGGGATCGCGCGTGTTGCTGGCGATCAGATGCGCGACGTCGCGCTTCAGCCCGCCCGCGTCGAACAGCCGCACGGGGGTGATGCGCAGCCCCTCGCGGAACATGTCGCGGGCCAGCACGTCGAACGAGCCGGGCACGCTGCCGCCGACATCGGACCAGTGGCCGTTGGACTGCGCGTAGCCGATCACTTCGTCATCGACGAAGATCGGGCGGACCAGCCGCACGTCCGGGAAATGCGTGCCGCCGGCATAGGGATCGTTGATCGCGAACACGTCGCCCGGGCGCATGTCGTCGCGGAAGAAGCGGATCACGTCCTTGCACGTGTAGTGCAGGGTGCCGACATGCACCGCGATGTCCTGGTTGCCCTGCGCCACGCTGTCGCCGTTGGCGTCGTTCAGCGCGTTAGAGAAGTCGCGGTTGTAGATGACGAAGGAATAGCAGGTGCGGAGGATCTGTTCCGCCATCTGATCGACGGCGGTGATGAAGCTGTTCTTCAGCACCTCGAACGTCACGGGATCGAGGGTGGTGTCGGCGCCGGCCATCGCTCAGCCCTCCGCGCGCAGGATGATGTTGAGACGGGCATCGACGGTGGCCACGGTGCCGGGCGGCACGACGGTGGTCGAGTCGAGCTGTTCGATGATCGCCGGGCCGCGCAGGGTCGCGCCCGCGCCGATGTCCGGGCGCCAGTAAACCGGCGTCTCCGCCCCGCCCGTCTCGGCGAACCAGACGCGGCGCGTCGCCATCGGCGGCGGCACGTGGCCGGTCATCGGATGCGTCGCCAGCTCCGCCTTCGGCACGGTGCCGATCGCCTTGAGGTTGAGGCGGAACAGGCCGACCGGCGCATCGTCGCGGCGGAAATTGTATTCCCGCGCGTGCTGGGCGTGAAAGGCGGCGATCAGGCTGTCCATGTCGCCGATCGGCGACGGCGCGGGCACGGCGAGCGAGCGCCACTGGCCCTGGTACATCATGTCCACCGTCCGCTGCATGACGATGTCGGCGGCCGCCACGCTTTCATGCGCGAGGCGTTCGGCGGCCTCGTGCTCCAGCCTGCGGAACGCCGCCTCGATCTCCGCCGGGTCGGCGTCGGCGGCGGGACGCAGATAGCTTTCCGCCAGATCGTGCTGCACGTCGACTAGCAGGCAGCCCATCGCGGAGGTGATGCCGGGATTGGGCGGCACGATGACCACGGGGATCGACAGTTCGCGCGCGATCGCGACGCCATGCAGCGCGCCGGCGCCGCCGAAGGCGACGAGGGCGAAATCGCGCGGATCATAGCCACGGCTGATGGAAATGAGCCGCACCGCATCGGCCATGTTGGCGTTGGCGACGCGCAGGATCGCGTCCGCCGCTTCCTCCACCGACAGGCCGAAATGCGCGGCGACGCCCGTGCGCACCGCCTCGTGCGCGAGGGCGCCGTCGAGCTTGACGCTGCCGCCCGCGAGCCCGCCGCCGAGGCGGCCGAGCACCATGTTCGCGTCCGAGTTGGTCGGCACCGTGTTGCCGCGGCCATAGCAGGCGGGACCGGGATTGGCGCCGGCCGATTGCGGGCCGTTGCGCAGGCTGCCGGCCTCGTCGATCCAGGCGAGCGAGCCGCCGCCGGCGCCGATGGTCATCACCTCGATGCTGGGGAAGCGGATCGGATAGCCGAACTCGATATGCCAGTCCTTAGTCACCCGCGACTGCCCCTCGTAGGCGAGCGACACGTCGCAGCTGGTGCCGCCCATGTCGAGGCCGATCGAATTGGCAAAGCCGCACTGGCTCGCGATATGACGGCTGGCGATGGCGCCGGCGGCGATGCCCGAGCCGGCGAGGCGTCCGGCATAGTCGGCGACGCCCGCCGCCGTCATCACCCCGCCGCCGGTGTGCAGCAGCAGCAGGTCGCCCGCATAGCCGGCGCCGTGCAGCCGGTCGGACAGGCGGCGCGTGTAGTCGACCACGACGGGGCTGAGGGCGGCGTTGACGACGGTGGTGGAGAAACGCTCGTGCTCGAAGATCTCCGGCAGCACCTCCGACGAGGTGGAGACGGGCACGCCCGGCAGCATCTCCGTCAGGATGACCTTCATCCGCCGCTCGTTCGCGCCGTTCATGTAGGCGTTCATGAAGCAGACGGCGACGGCGGCCACGCCGCGCTTGGCCAGCACGCGCCCCACCTCGCGCGCCGCGTCCTCGTCGAGCGGCGTGACGATTTGACCCGCGGCGTCGACGCGCTCCGGCACCGTCAGGCGGTGGCGGCGCGGCACATAGGGGCGGGCGACGTCCTTATAGACGTCCCACAGGTCTTCCTTGTTCGCGCGGCGGATTTCGATGACGTCGCGGAAGCCCTGGGTGCAGACCATGGCCGTGAGCGGCAGCCGCCGGGTGATCAGCGCGTTGGTCGCGACGGTGGTGCCGTGGGAGAACAGCACGACATCCGACAGATCGACCGCCGCCTTTTCCAGCCCCGACATCACGCCGTCGATCGGATCCGGGGTGGAGGCGGTCTTTTCGATGCGGATCAGGCCGCTTGTCTGGTCAAGGATGCAGATATCGGTGAACGTGCCGCCGATATCGACGGCGACCCTGAGACGAGCCATGCGGCGCTCCCGTTGTCATGCGCGACGGCGAGCCTAGCGGCGTCGTCATCGTTATGCCAGCGGCCGGCGACGTTCAGGACTGGGCGGCGCGCATCAGCATCTGGCCGAGTTCTTCGGCGACCTTGCTCTGCGTCGGATCGAGGCCGCCGACGCGGCGGGTGACGAGGCGCAGCTCCTGCTGCAACGGCAGCGGGCCGCGCAGCGGCAGGAAGAGCAGCGTGCCGTCGGCCTCCGCCTCGATTTCGCTCATGAAGCTGACGCCCTCGCCCTGCAGCGCGGCGCGGCGCATCAGCTCGATGGAGTTCGTCTCGACCACGGTATCGACGGCGATCGCGCTCCGCTCCAGCGCCTCGGCAAGCAGGGCGCCGATGGAGATCGAGCGGTCGGGGATGACCATCGGAAAGCCGGCGCAGTCGGCGAGCGAGACATCCGCCAGACGGGCGAGCGGGTGGCCGGGTGTCACGACGGCGCCGATGCGCGAGACGGCACGGGCGACGATGCGCAGCTTCGGATCGGACGGCAGCTGATAGCCGAGGCCGAGTTCCGCCTCCCCGGCCAGCACCGCCGCCATCACCGCGTCGAGCGGCATCGCCCGCACGACGAGCTTCACGAAGGGATGGCGCTGGCGCATCCAGGCCAGCAGGCGCGGCATGATGCCGGGTACGAGGCCGCTGATGGTGGCGATGCGCACGAGGCCGCGGCGGCGGCCCTGCAGCTCCAGGAAGCGGGCGCGCAGCACCTCCTGCTCGCGCAAGGTGTGGCGGATATGGGCGATCAGCAGCTCGCCCGCGACCGTCAGCCGCAGCCGCCGCGGCAGGCGCTCGAACAGGGCGACGCCGTATTCGGCCTCCAGCGCGATGATCTGCCGGTTGATCGACGAGGCGGCGATGCCGAGCCGGTCGGCGGCGCGCCGGATGGACCCGGCCCGCGCGACCTCGTCGATGTAGCCGAGCAGGCGGGAATGCAGCATGGACGGCCCTCCGTCTTGCGTTGCTAAAATGAGCACGCTCAAGCGCCTATTTGATGCTTTGAAGGCACGGGTCGGCGGGTGTCAATGGCGCGACGCCCCTCCAGCCACAGGTGCCCCGATGCCGCTTGCCCTCAGCCGCCGCCACGCCATCGCCGCCGGCCTCGCGGGAGCGGCGGCGGCCGCGACACCGCGCCGCGCGCGGGCCGCGACGAAGACCAAGATCCGCTACCTGACGAGCTGGTTCCCGCAGGCCGAGCACGGCGGCTACTATCAGGCGCTGGCGACCGGGCTGTACGAGCGCGAGGGGCTGGACGTCACCATCGACATGGGCGGCCCGCAGGTGAACGGGCTGCAGCTGCTCACCGCCGGCGCGGCCGACATCATCATGGGCTATGACATCCAGGTACTGTCGGCGATCGAGCGGAAATTGCCGGTGGTCACGGTCGCGACGACGTTCCAGTCCGACCTGCAGGGGCTGATGACGCATCCCGACATCAAGGGCATCGCGCAGCTCAAGGGCCACCGCATCCTGATCGCCAACACGTCCTATGCGACGTTCTGGCCGTGGCTGAAGCAGCGCTTCGGCTTCACCGACGAACAGGCGGGGCCGTACACGTTCAACCTGCAGCCGTTCCTGATCGATCCCAACGTCGCGGTGCAGGCCTATGGCACGTCCGAGCCGTTCGAGGCGAAGCAGATGGGCGCGCAGGTCAATTTCTTCCTGTTCGCCGATGACGGCTATCCGCCCTATGGCTCCACGATGGTGACGCGGACGGAGTTCGCGGCGCGGCAGCCGGACGCGGTGCGCGGCTTCATCCGCGCCTCGCTGCTGGGCTGGCGCGACTACATGCACGACCCGGCGCCGGGCAACCGGCTCATCAAGCAGGCCAACCCCAAGATGACCGACGCGCGCATCGCCTATGCGATCGCGCAGATGAAGGCGCTGCATGTCCTCGACGGTGGCGACGCGCGGACCATGGGGCTCGGCATCATGACGGCCGCGCGGTGGCAGAAGACGCGCGACTTCCTGGTCGCGGGCAAGATCCTGTCGCCGCAGACCGACTGGCGCGCGGCGTTCACCACGAAGTTCATCGACGGCATGCGGATCATGCCGGACGGCACCGCATGACGGAGCGCGCCGCCGCCGACGCGGTGATCCTGCGCGGCGCGCTCGGCATCCTGACCGGGCTTGCGGGTCCGGCCGCGCGCGCGAGGGGCGACATCCTGATCGAGGGCGGGCGCATCGCGGCGGTCGGCGCGGTGCCGGACCGTCCGGGCGCGCGGGTGCTCGACGCGTCGGGCTGCGTCGTCACGCCCGGGCTGGTGAGCGCGCACCACCATCTGTTCCAGAGCATGCTGAAGGCGGTGCCGGCGGCGATGGACGCGCCGCTGGAAACCTGGCTGCGCTGCGTGCCCTATACGTACTGGCCGCGCTTCGACGTGGAGGCGCTGGCCGTCGCCGCGACCGTCGGGATGGCGGAGCTGCTGCTGTCCGGCTGCACGACCGTGGCAGACCACCACTACCTGTTCGCCGACACCTATGACTATGCGCCCGAGGCGGTGCTGTTCGAGACGGCGGAGCGGCTGGGCCTGCGAATGGCGCTGCTGCGCGGCGGCACCACGCGCAGCCGGCGGTTCGACACGCCCGACATCGTCCCGACGCCGAACGAGCGCATCGACGTGATGCTGCGCCGGGTGCAGGACATCGCGCAGCGCTATCACGACCCCGCCCCCGATGCGCGCCGGCGCGTCGTGCTGGCGCCGAACACGCCGACCTGGGGTGTCGCGCGCGATGAGTTGCGCCCGCTGGCGCAGGCGGCGCGGCAGATGGGGCTGCGTCTGCACAGCCATCTGTCGGAGACGCAGACCTATGTGACCTATTGCCACGAGACCTATGGCATGCGGCCGGTGCAATGGCTCGCCGACCATGACTGGCTCGGCCCCGACGTGTGGTTCGCGCATCTGGTGCATGTGGACGCGGCGGAGCTTTCGCTGCTGGCGGCGACCGGCACCGGCATGGCGCATTGTCCGCAGAGCAACGGCCGGCTCGGCTCCGGCATCGCGCCGGCGCCGGCGCTGGATCGCATGGGCGGGCGCGTGGCGCTCGCCGCCGACGGCGCCGCGTCGAACGAGGCATGCGACATGATCAGCGAGATGCATGCGGCGTTCCTGCTGCACCGCGCGGCGGGCGGGCCGGCGGCGGTGACGTGCGACGACGTGCTGCGCTGGGCGACGGCGGGCGGGGCGGCGGTGCTCGGCCTGGATGCGATCGGCACGATCGAGGTGGGCAAGCAGGCGGACATCGCCGTGTTCGACCTGACGGCGCCGCGCTATGCCGGGCTGCATGATCCGCTGGTGGCGCCGGTCGCCTGCGGCGGTGGCGCGCGCGTGCGCTTCGCGTTGTGCGGCGGCCGGGTCGTGGTAGAGGATGGCGCGATCCCCGGGCTCGATCACGCGGCGCTGGCCGCGCGTGCCGGCGCGGTGGTACGACGTCTCAATGCCTGATCCTTTCAACGTCTGACGAACACCGCGCAGCCGCATCGGCCGGGCGCGATTGCGACAGAGGTCGCCATGCTGACCACCCAACAGGAGCTGTTCCGCAAGTTCTGGTACGCGGTGATGCCGCTGCACGAGCTGGATGCCGGGCCGAAGCCGTTCCGGCTGATGGGCATCGACATCGTCGTCTTCCTCGACGCGGCGGGCGCGCCGCGCGCGCTGCGCGACCGGTGCTGTCACCGCACCGCGAAACTGTCCAAGGGCTGGTGCGAGGACGGCCGCATCGTCTGCGGCTATCACGGCTGGACCTATGACGGCGACGGCCGGCTTGTCCGCATCCCGCAATTCGAGCCGGGCGAGCCGCTGCCGTCGCACAAGGTGGACAGTTTCTGGTGCATGGCGCGCTATGGCTATGTGTGGGTGTCGATCGACGAGCCGATCGAGGATCTGTTCGACATCCCCGAGGACCGCGACCCCGGCTTCCGCCGCATCTTCCAGTTCTATGAGACATGGCGGACCGCGCCGCTGCGGATGATGGAGAACTCGTTCGACAACGCGCATTTCTCGTTCGTCCACCGCGCGACCTTTGGCAACGCCGCGGCCCCGAAGCCGAAACCGTACGAGATCATCGAGACGGATTACGGATTCTATGCCGCCTCCACCGTCGAGATCCTCAACCCGCCCGAGGCGCACGAGGTGACCGGCGACACGCGGCCGATGACGACGCGGGCGATGGAGAATCACTGGTATCTGCCGTTCTGCCGGCGCATGGACATGACGTACCCGAGCGGCATCCGCCACATCATCATCAACTGCGCGACGCCGATCGACGACGACCGCATCCAGCTGATGCAGCTGCTGTACCGCAACGACCGCGAGGAGGACTGTTCCACCGCCAAGCTGATCGAGTGGGACCAGAAGATCACCAACGAGGACCGCGAGGTGCTGGAGAGCACCGACTGGGACGCGACGGTGGACATCGCGGCGCGCATCGAGGCGCACATGCCGTCCGACCGGCCCGGCATCATCATGCGCAAGCGGCTGCTCGACCTGCTGCGCCAGAACGGCGAGGAGGAGGCGCGCGCCGCCCCGCCGCCCGCGCCGCGCGTGAAGGTGGCGGGCGGCATGCTGCGCGGCCCGGGCGCGATCGGTACATTGCAGATGGTGGTGGACCGAGTCACGCGACAGGCCGAGCGGGTGGTCTGCCTCGATCTGGTGCCGGCGCGCGGCGGCGAGGTGCCGGCGTTCGAGCCGGGCGCGCATATCGACGTGCACGTGGCGACCGGCATCGTGCGGCAGTATTCGCTGTGCGGCGATCCGGCCGACCGCGCGCGCTGGCGCATCGCCGTGCTGCTGGAGGCGCAGTCGCGCGGCGGGTCCGCCACCATCCACGACGCCTTCACCCCCGGCCGGCGCGTGCG
>NZ_BANB01000135.1 GCF_000964365.1 Acidisphaera rubrifaciens HS-AP3
CTACTGGCGGGGACTGTCGGTGCTCGCGCAGGCCGCGCCGTCCTGCGTCGCACCGGCCGCCGCCCATGCGGAGACGATCGTCGCCGCCACGGGCGTCGCCGGTTTCGCGGATTTCGTCGCCGCCGGGCTGAAGGCCGCCGCGGACCGCGCGGGGCGGCGTGCATGGCTCACCTTGCAGCATCCGGCCGCGATGCAGGCGCTCGATCGCGCAGGCGCGGGCCCCGGCTTCGTCGCTTGCGAGCGCCGGCTGTTGCTGTATGCGACGGCGCTTTGGGGGCGGCGGCCGCGTCTGCTGCCCGCACCATCGCAGGGTGGACGGCTTGCCCGACGCGCCGCGCTCGCGGACGGTGTGGTGCTGCTCCCGCCCATACTGCGCGGCGTTCCCGCGGCGCAGGCGCCAGCGCTTTACCGCGCGATGGTCGCGCACGCGACGGCGCATCTCGCCGCCTGGCCGGGCCGGTTTCCGGTCGGCACGCTCAAGCCGGTGCAGATGGTGCTGATCGGACTGATCGAGGATGCGCGTGTGGAGGCGCTGGCGATGCGGCGCTTTCCCGGACTGCGTCGTCTGTGGGGACCGTTTCATACGGCACGGCCAGGCGGCCCGGTGACCACGCCCGCCCTGTTCGCGCGGGTGGCGCGCGCGCTTTTCGATCCGACCTATGAGGACGACGACGCGCTGGTCACGAAGGCACGCGATCTGTTCGACGCGGCGATGGCGGCGGGCGAGGGGGCGTCGTTGAGCCGGCGCATCGGCGATCTGCTGGGCAACGATATCGGCCAGCGTCGGTTGCAGTTCAACGCGCGCCTGCATGTCATCGAACCGGCATATCGCGACGACGGGCTCGGGCTGTGGGACCATGCGGAGCCGCCCGACGCGCCGCCGGACATGTCCGATCTCCTTGTCGAGGCGGCGCGCCCGCGCGAACGGCCGGCCGATGACGACGGTCGGCCGGAGAGCGGGGAGGCGACCGGCCGCGCGCGGGTACGCCCTGCTGAAGCGGACGGTCGTGGCATCGCCCTCGCCCGCTATCCGGAATGGGACCGCGCCGCCGATATCATGCGACCCGACTGGGCGCAGGTCTGGGACAGCCCGATCGAGCCGGGCGATCCGCGGCGGATCGACGACGCGGTGGCGCAGGCCGCGGGGATCGCGCGGCGCATCGATCGGTTGGTGCGCGCGGCGCGCACCGGGCGCCCCACGCGTCTGCGCCGTCAGCCGGACGGGGCGGATCTCGACATCGACGCCGCGGTGGAAGCGGCGGTCGACGTGCAGGCCGGACGCATGCCGGCGGCCAATCTGTTTCGCGACACGGCGCGGCTGACGCGCGATCTTGCCGCGCTGCTGCTGGTGGACGTGTCGCAATCGACGGCCGACCGCGCGGGCGGGGATGTGACGGGCAGCGTGCTCGATGTCGAGCGGTTGGCGGTCGCGCTGCTGGCCGGGGCGATGCGCGCGCTCGGTGATCCGTTCGCGCTGTTCGGTTTCGCGAGCAACGGCCGCGAGGAGGTGCGCCTGTCGCGCATCAAGGATTTCCGCGCGCCCTATGACCGCGCCGCACAGGCCCGGCTGGCCGGAGTTCGCGCGGGTTTGTCCACGCGCCTTGGCGCCGCGTTGCGTCACGCGGGCGCGGAGATCGCGCCGGTGCAGGCGCATCGGCGGATGATCCTGGTTCTCAGCGATGGGGCGCCGAGCGATGTCGACGTCGCCGATCCGCTCGACCTGATCGAGGATGCGCGACGCGCCTGTGTCGATCTGCGCGCCCGCGGCATCGACGTGTTCGGCGTGACGCTCGATCCCGGCGGCACCGGCGCCGGCACGGTGATCTTCGGCCGGGGGGCGCATCTGTCCCTTCGCCGGGCGGAGGATCTGCCGGCGCGGCTGTCGGATCTGTATTTCCGGCTGTCGCGTCGGTAGTCATCCGCCCCGCCGCGGAACGGCGGGGCGGACCGCACCCTCAGCGGTGGGTGGCGACCTTCGCCGGGATGCCCTCGATCGGACATTCCTCGGTGCCGACCGTGGGACGGGTGATCGCCTCGACCATCTCGCGCGTGGCGTCGGGGTCGGTGATCCACTTCTTGTAGAAATCGTACGGGCACGCGGCGACGCCCTGATCGCCTTCACCGGAATTGATCTTGCCGGTGTAGCCGCGATGCAGAAGCTTGAAGAGGTGGTTCTCGCTCTGCATGTTGCGGCGCGCGTCGCGGATCAGCGAGGTCGACAGGGCGGCATACTGGATGCCCATCTCCTCGGTCCCGCATTCGCCGAGCGTGCGGCCGTCGAAGCCGATGATCGACGAATGGCCAAAATACGAATAGACGCCATCGAAGCCCGCGGCATTGGCGACGGCGACATAGGTATTGTTCGCCCAGGCCATCGCCTTGGCCATGATGATCTGCTGCTCCTTGGCCGGATACATATAGCCCTGGCAGCGCACGATCAGCTCCGCCCCGCGCATCGCGCAGTCGCGCCATATCTCCGGATAGTTGCCGTCGTCACAGATGATCAGGCTGATCTTCAGCCCCTTCGGCCCGTCGGACACATAGGTGCAGTTGCCGGGATACCAGCCCTCGATCGGCACCCACGGCATGATCTTGCGGTATTTCTGAACGATCTCGCCCTTGTCGTTCATCAGGATGAGGGTGTTGTAAGGCGCCTTCTTCGGGTGCTCCTCGTGACGCTCGCCGGTCAGCGAGAACACGCCCCAGGTCTTAGCGTCGCGGCAGGCCTCGGCAAAGATCTCAGTCTCCTCGCCGGGGACGGACGACGCGGTCTCGTACATCTCCTTGCTGTCGTACATGATGCCGTGCGTCGAGTATTCCGGGAAGATGACAAGGTCCATGCCCGGAAGTCCGACCTTCATCCCGCGGATCATGTCGCCGATCTTGCGGGCGTTCTCCAGCACCTCCGCCTTGGTATGCAGGCGGGGCATCTTGTAGTTGACGACAGCGACGCCGACGCTGTCCTTGCTGCTTGATATGTCGCCGTGAAGCATGCTGGGTCCTTTCCTTATTGGCAGCCCGGCCGTCAGACGGCCATGTGCCGGTGCACGAGGTCGTCGGTCAGCGCGTCGGATTTGCCGGCCGCGACGACGCGGCCCTTCTCCATCATCGCGAAGCGATGCGCCGCGCGACGGGCGAAGGCCACGTTCTGTTCGACGAGGACCACCGTCAGCCCCGCCTCGGCATTGAGGCGGATGATGATGTCCTCAATCTCGGCGACGATATTCGGCTGTATGCCCTCCGTCGGCTCGTCGAGCAGCAGCGTGTTGGGTTGCGCGGCCAGCGCACGCGCGATCGCCAGCTGCTGCTGCTGGCCACCCGACAGCACGCCGCCTGGCCGGTCGAGATTGGCGGTGAGATAGGGAAACAGCTGGCCCACGATGTCGGGCACGACGCGGCGCCCGTCGCGCCGGGCGAACGCGCCCATCAGGATGTTCTCACGCACCGTGAAGTCGGGGAAGATCTCGCGCCCCTGCGGCACATAGGCGATGCCGGCGCGGGCGCGCTCGTGCGTCGGCTTGCCGGTGATGTCGGTGCCGTTCAGCACGATGTGGCCGGAGATCTGGTCCGTCAGTCCCATCAGCGTCTTCAGAAGCGTGGTCTTGCCGACGCCGTTGCGCCCCAGGATCGCCGTCACCTCGCGCGTCGGCACGTCGAGCGTGACACCGTGCAGGATGTGGCTGCGGCCGTAGAAGCTGTCCACCTGATCGAGCGCGAGCATCAGCCGTGCCCCGCGGCGGCACCGAGATAGGCGCGGCGCACGTCCTCGTTCGTCTCGATCGACGCGAGGTCGCCCTCGGCGAGCACGCGGCCGAGATGCAGGACGGTGATGCGCTCGGCGATTTCGCGGACGAAGGCCATGTCGTGCTCGACGACGATGATGCTGTGCTGGCCGCGCAGGCTCTTGATGATCTCCGCCGTCTTGTGCGTCTCCGCCTGCGTCATCCCGGCGGTGGGTTCGTCGAGCAGCAGCACCTTCGGGTCCTGGACGATGAGCATGCCGAGCTCCAGCCACTGCGTCTGTCCGTGACTGAGATTGGCGGCCGGCTGGTCGGCGGTGTCGCCGAGGTCGATCAGCGCCAGCACCTCGTCCACGCGGCGACGCTGCGCGCGGGAGAAACCGAAGCGCAGGTTGGCGAAGACGTGCGGGTTGCGGCAACTCGCGACTTCCAGGTTGGCGCGGACCGACAATTCCTTGAACACGCTCGGGATCTGGAACTTGCGGCCAAGGCCGGCGCGGGCGATCTGGTGTTCGTCGCGGTTGGTGATCTCGCGATCGTAGAGAAACACGTGCCCCTCGGTCGCGCGCGTCCTGCCCGAGACGAGGTCCATCAGCGTCGTCTTGCCGGCGCCGTTTGCCCCGAGCAGAACGCGCAGCTCCCCCTCCTCGATCACCAGCGAGACGCCGTCCACGGCCTTGAACCCCGCAAAGGCGACGCCGATACCGTCGATCGTCAGCGCCGCGGTCATGGCGCGCGCCGCGAGGCCGCGACCATCGCGGCGGCCTGGCTTCCCGTCGCCGCGCGCGCGGCGGCGCGCGCCTCGATCCGCTCGCCGATGTCGGAGGCAAGTCCCGCCAGACCGCGCGGCAGATAGAGCACCACCAGGACGAAGACGAGACCGATGACCGCCTTCCACGCCTCCATGAAGCTTTGCGTCTCGCTGACCGTCGCGGCGACGATATTGATCAGGATCGCGCCGATGCAGGCGCCCAGCAGCGACGCCCGGCCGCCGACCGCCGCCCACACCACCATGGTGATCGAATAGGCGAGGTCCATGAAGGTGGGCGAGGCGAACTCCGCCGCGACGACGTAGAGCATCCCGGCATAGCCGGCGATCCCGGCCGAGACGGTGAAGAAGAACAGCTGATACACCGGCACGTCGAAGCCGAGGTAGCGGACGCGATTCTGATCGTCGCGGATCGCCTGCAGAATGAGCCCGGCGCGCGTCTCCACCAGCATCCTGGCACCAATCAGCACGAGCGCGAGCGACACAGCGATCAGGTAGTAGGTGCCCAGGCCGTAGGCGTCGAACTGATAGCCGAGGATCGTCAGGGTGCCGAGGTCGGTCAGCCCGTTGAACCCGTTGGTCAGCGGCTGCGCGTCGATCAGCACCAGCCGCACCAGCAGCACCAGCGCGAGCGTGATGATCGAGACGAAGACGCCGGCGATGCGCTTGCGGAATACGATCAGGCCGAGGATCAGCGCCAGCGTGACGGGCAGAAGGATGCCCATGAGGATGCCGAACCATTGCGACTGAAACGGCAGCCATAACCAGGAACCGTGGTTGATGCAGCACAGCTCGGTCGGCGCGCCGGGCTGGGCATTCCACAGCATAAAGTCCGGCACCGGTGTGTCCGATCCCTGCTGCATGCTGGTATTGCTCAGCAGCTTGAGCGACATCGCCAGCATGTAGGCGCCGGCGCCGAAGAACAGCCCCTGACCGAGGTTGAGGATGCCCGCATAGCCCCAGCACAACGACACGGCGACGCCCAGCATGCCGTAGACCAGGAACTTCGACATGCGGTTGATCCAGAAGTCGCCGAGCAGCAGCGGCACCAGCAGGATCGCGACGATGAAGATGGCGTAGCAGAGATAATCAAGGCGGCGCTGGATGGTCATGCGTCAGCGCCCCTTGAACGAGAACAGCCCGGTCGGCCGGATGACGATGATCAGGATAACAAGACCGAAGACCACGGCACGGGCGAGCACGTCGTTGGTGAGCGAGGCGACGCTGCCGTCCACCTGTCCCAGCAGCCCGGCGGAGAAGACGGCGCCGAGCAGGCTGCCCACGCCGCCGACCACGACGACGAGGAAGCCGTCCACCACCATCGACGTGCCCATGTCCGGGAACACGGTCTTGAACCCCGACATCATCACGCCGGCGATCCCCGCGAGGCCGGAGCCATAGGCGAAGGTGAGGGCGTTGATGCGCTGGACGTTGACGCCGCAGGCCGCGGCCATGCGCGGGTTGCGCATGATCGCGCGCACCTGGATGCCGATATCGGTGCGATACATGATGAACCATGTCAGCGCCGTCAGCGCGGCCGTGACGCCGATGATGAACAGGCGATAGACGTTGACATCCTCGCCGCCGACCATGATCGCGCCGGTCAGCGCGGGGGGCACCGTCACGTTCTGCAATCCGGGGCCCAGGCCGCGGATATGCTTGCCGAAGAACGACAGACCGAACTCCAGCCGCACTGCCTGCTGCAGCAGGATCGCGATGCCCCAGGTCGCGAGCAGCGTGTCGAGCAGCCGCCCGTACAGACGACGCACCACCACACGCTCGATCGCGAGGCCGACCAGCGCGGTGACGACGAAGGCGAGCGGGATCGATGCCAGGAAGCCGAGATGCAGCCAGATCCCGGCCATCACCGTCGTGTAGGCCCCGAGCATCACCATCTCGCCATGGGCCATGTTGATCACGCCCATGGCGCCGTAGGTGATCGCGAGCCCGAGGGCCACCAGCAGCAGGATGGACCCGACGCTCAGACCGATGAAGATGATTTCCAGCACGGTCCCGCCCGCCCCGCGCCGTGTCAGTGCCTGGCCCGAAGCTTCGCGACGTCCAGGCCCTTGCTCGTGCAGTACAGGTTGGTGTCCGTCTCGCCATAGGCGACATAGGGCAGCGGCTTGATCGGATGCGGATAGGCGTTGACGATCTTCCCCTGACCATCCGCCTGCCACTGCGCGATACGCGGCGTCAGCCACGTGTGCAGATTGTCGACATCGACCTTCACGTCGCCGCCCGGTGCCGCATAGGTCTGGCCACGCACCGCCTCGCGCACCGCGTCGGGCTTCACCGACTTCGCCTTCTCGACCGCCTGCTTCCACAGGAAGACCTGGAAATAGGCGGATTCCAGGGCGTGATGCGTGACGGCCTTGGGGTCCTTGACGAAGGCGCGGTAGCGCTGGACGAACGCCTTATTGCGGGGGGTGTCGATCGCCATGAAATACGGGAACGAGGTGTAGCTGCCGACCGCGTATTCCGGCCCCATCGCCGCAATCTCGATCTCCGACGTCACCGTCGCGCAGATCGGCAGTTTTTCGTGGCTGATGCCCTGATTTTTGTACTCGCGATAGAAAGCGACGACGCTGTCGCCGACGACGTTGGACAGCACCGCGTCACAGCCCGAGTTCTTGATCTTGTTCACCATCGAGCCCCACTCCGAATGGCCGAGCTCGAGGTATTCGTCGGCGACCCATTCGGCGCCGTTTTGCTTCATCAGGATCTTGCAGACCTTCGACATTTCGCGCGGATAGATATAGTTGGATCCGACGATGAAGAACTTCTTCTTGCCGAGGGTCTTGACGATCCAGGGGATGAAGTTCGACAGCTGCTGGTTAGGCACGGCGCCGGTGTAGACGACGTTCTTCGAGCACTCGTAGCCTTCGTAATATGTCGGGTAGAAGAACATGCGGTCGCGCTTTTCGAAGACCGGCAGGACCGCCTTGCGGCTGGCCGAGGTATAGCCGCCGAACACCGTCGGGATGTCGTCCTCGACGATCAGCTTGGAGGCCTTCTCGTTGTAGGTCTTGGGATCGGAGGCGCCGTCCTCCTGCACCACCTCGACCTTCTCGCCCATCACGCCGCCGGCCGCGTTGATTTCAGATATCGCCATCAAGGTGGCGTCCGAGAGCGACTTCTCGATGATCGACAGGCCGCCGGTGAGCGAGAACAACACGCCGACCCGCACCGGCGACGCGGCCCTGGCGGTGCGGATGAACGGGGCGGCCAGCGGCGGCACCAGCAGGCCCGCCGCCGTCAGGGAGGCTCCGCGCAGGACATCGCGACGCTTGATCGACATGAACTCTCCGTCCGGTTGGGCGCGACGGGGCACGGCGCCGGGACGCGGCGCGGGCAGCCCTCGCGGTTTGGGTGTTGATCTCGGGCCGCCGACGCCGGTGTCGGGTTATCCCGCGCATGGCCCATAGCAAGAGCGGTGCCAGCAATCGGGATTTTGGGTCGGGAAAACCGGGCGCGACCGCCGGCGGCATGTGCCGACAGACGGCGGCGGCGCCGCGGTTGCCCCCCGGGCGTCCAGCGCCCGAACCGGTGTCTGTCGCGATCCGCTCGTGGCAGCATCGTCGGTGCCAGGGGCGGGATGTCCGGCGTCGCCCAAGGGGGCACCCGCCGCAACTATGCTAGGAGGAGTCGCAAGCCGGGAGCAAGGCCCAGCCAAGCCCGTGCGCCGCGCTGCCGGCCCGGCGCCGGCGCTTGCGGGGATGTGATCGGGAAATGTTGCGCCAGCGATTGCACCGGCGGGAGCGGGCGGGCTAGTTTCAATCGCGTTGGTCTCCTGCCTCCATCATGTATCGTTCCCGCGGTTGTGCCGGCGATCGAGTTTGACCCGTATGTTGCGCTGCGATAATTTGCTGGCGCGGCATGGGAGGCGACTATGTTGGATACGACGATCGTGAGCTCCGCCAACGTCTATCTTCCTCCGTTCGACCTCGTGCGCCGCAGTCTGGACATACACGCCGTGCGGGGCGAGTTGACGGCGTCGTTACCCTATGACGACTTCGTGAAGCTGGTGAAGCAGCTGATCGGCGGCATCCATGTCGACGAGGCGTGGTATCTGTCACGCTACCCGGACGTCGCCGACGGCATCGCCCGGGGTATCGTTCGATCGGCACGCGAGCATTTCGTCCAGGACGGATATTTCGAAGGACGGCTGCCGTTCGAGCTGCGCGTGGACGAAGGCTGGTATCTGAGCCGCTACCCCGACGTCGCCGAGGGCGTCGAACGCGGTGAATTCGAATCGGGGCGGGATCATTTCAACAAGCTGGGCTACATGGAGGGCCGCGAGCCCTTCCCGGTATAGCCGAAACATCCTGACTGACCGGACGACAGGTCACTCAGTCGTCATTTGCCGTGACGTGCGGCGGACGGCGACTGTCGCAGACGGCGCGGCAACAAAAGGCGGGTGACGCGTGGGCAACTCATCGATGCGCGATACGCGGCCGCCCGATCCGCTGCCTCCCCCGCCGTCCGATCCGGCGGCCGCGCGCGGCGCCGATGGCCAGTCGCCCGTCGCCCTGGCCGATGTGACCATGATGAGCGTGGCCGGGGTGCCTGATGCCCCGACATCCGTTGCCGCCACACCCGACGCCGCCACACCCGATGCACCGGCATCCGATGGGGCGTGGGTTGAAATCGATCCGGTGATCGCGCCGTCGGTGCTGAACGGGCGGCTCGATCTCCTGCTGCGCGGCCGCTTCGTGGGCGTGCGTCCGATCCGCTACGTTCTCATCACCTGCGACGGCACGCCCGCGCACGAACTCCGCTTCGGCCGGCCGCCGCATGACGGGTCGATCGCACTCGCCGACGGGTCGGACCGCCGGCAGTACGGCTTCGCCTGCGTCCTGTCGCGCCCGGCGGTCGAGGAGCCGCGGCAGGTGGTGGTGGACATTGAGATACATGGCGATGACGCGGCCGCGCCGGTGACGCGTTGGCCGGTCACGCTCGATGTGCAGCCGGGTGATCCGCCGCGTGTCACGGTGGCGGCGGGCCCCACGCGGACGATCGCCCATTATGCAGACGCCCTCCCGCCGATCGCGCTGCATGTCGAGCGTGCCGTGCGCCATGCCGACGGCCGGACCGAACTGCTCGGCTGGGCGCTGTCGCAGCAGCCACTGGTGACGGTGCAGGTATTCGCGGACGAGCGCCGTCTGGGCGCCGCGCGCCTCGCCGTGGTGCGCGAGGACGTGCGCGACGCCTTTCCCGCCTATCCGGACGCCGGCCGGTCGGGGTTCGTGTACAACGCCGTGCTGCCGGACGCCGCGGCGGATGCGCGTGTGTTGCGGGTGGAGGCGGTGGCGGCGAAGGGGCTCG
>NZ_BANB01000134.1 GCF_000964365.1 Acidisphaera rubrifaciens HS-AP3
TGCATGCGCACGAGGTTGATCAGCTGCACCAGTGGCGAGCTGATGCCCGACAGGGTCTGCAGCGCCGCCGTGATCGAGCCGAGATCGGGCAGGGCGCGCAGGCTGATCTGATCCAGCACCACCCGCCACTTGGCGATGTAGTCGCGCACGTACAGGTCGGAGACCTGGCGCAGCAGCGCCTGCGCCTGCGCCTCGGTGGTCGTGGTGTGGCCGAGGATCCAGTCCGTGTCGCCGAGGTCGCGCGCGAGACGCGGCGCGTCCTTGAGGAAGAGCTGGTAGAAGCCTTCCCGTGTGTATAGCGCCGGCACGGTGGTCGGCAGCCGTGCCTGGGCGCGCAGCATGAGCAGCTGTGCCCCGGACGGTCCGAGCGAGGCGACCACGTCGATGCCCGGCAGGTTGCTCCGCAGCGCGACGCTTTTCAGTTCGGTATAGATCTCGTCCGCCGTCGGCGCCGTGCGCAGCAGCGCGCGCGCGGTCTCCACCAGCGAGTCGTTGACCGCGAGCGGCGTCGGCAGCAGGTCGAGCAGGGCGGAGGTATGGATCTGCGCATCCGTCAGCGTCTGCGGCTGTCCGGCCAGTGCGGCGCCGAGCGTCGCATTCGCCCAGCTCGCGACGTCGGTGCGCGAGAAATGCCCCGGCGTGGCCAGCTCCAGATACGTCGTCAGCAGCGTGCGGATCCGGGGGATATCGGCGCCGGCCGATACGGCGGCCTGTAACTGCCCCTCCAGCGTCCGCCGCAGCGCCGGCAGCAGCAGGGCAAGCAGCAGGTCGTCGTAGCTGCGCTGCGCCGCCGTGATCGCCTGCGACAGGCTCAGCGGATTGAGGTCGCTGTGGCCAGGATCGACCGTCGTCAGCGCACGCGCGATGTTCAGCGGCGGGATGATGTCAGGCAGCGAGGCCCGGTCCGACAGCGGCCCAAGCTCCGTCGCCTCGATGCGCGCCTGCGACCGCATCTGTGCCAGGATGTCGCTGTGGTGGCCGTAATCGCTGAGCCACACCGCCGCCGACAGCAGCAGCCCGAGCAGGCAGGCGGCATAGCCCGCGATATGCAGCAGCAGCAGCCGGCGTTCGAGATCGGGATTGCTGCCCGCGAGCCCGCTTTCCGGCAGCGCGATGCGACGGAACAGGCCGTTGATGAACAGCGGCCCGGCGAGCGTCGTCGCGGGCGCGGTCGAGAGCGCGAGGCCGAGGCCGCCGGCATAGGCGGGCGCCCAGGGATCGAGCGCCGGGCCGTCGCCGGGGACGGATGTGCCGGACGCCGCCCGACCGGGCGACGCGCTGGTGAAGAACACACCCCGCAGCAGCAGCGTCTTGTCATAGCGGCCGGCGCGCGCGAGTTCGGCGCAGAACGCTTCCACCGTCTCGCTCAGGCGGGTGAACACGCTCGGGAACGCGGCGGCGCGGGCGCGACGGCGCACGTCGCGATCGGCGGCGATGCGGAACGGCAGATCGCGCAGCAGCCGCTGACCCAGCCGCTCGAACTCGGCATGCAGGGCGGCCAGCAGGCGCGTCTGCCCGACCGGTTCCGCCGCCGGCAGCAGCACGCCGAACGCGTCGCGCCGGGTCTCCGCGTCGACGCCGCTGAAATACTCGGCGAAGCCGGCGACACCGTCCATCTTGGTGACGGTGACATAGACCTGCAGCCGGCTGCCGAAACGGCGCATCGCCTCCTGCAGACGCATGCGCAGCGTGGCCGCGACCTCCGGCCCCTCGCCGCGTATGAGACGCTCGGCGTCGATCACCAGGATCACCCCGTCGACCGGCCGGCGTGCCCGCCGCTCGACCAGAAAATCGAGCAGCCCGCGCCAGAGCGGCGCCGCCTTGCCCGCCTCGCCGATCCCGAGGACGGCGCCACGCGGCGAGATCAGCAGTCCCTCGTCGGTGAACCACCAGCGCGTGCCGCCCGCGACCTGCGTGCGGATGCCGCCGCGGCCGAGCCGTTCCTCGATCGGCATCGGCAGGTCGGATTGCTCGACCAGCGTGCCGCACCCGGCCGCGGGCGGTCCGAGCACGAGCAGCCAGGGCAGCACGTTGGCGAAGTCCCGCCCGCGTTCTGCCTCGCCCTGTTCGCGTAGATAGGCGAGCGCCTCGGTCAGCGGCTGGCGTAGTTCCTCCACCTCCAGCTCGCTCTCGGCGCCGACCGGCGAGAGGGTGGTGTCGCCGCTGAGCCCGGCGAACAACCGGTTCGCGCGCCGGCGCTGCCGCCGGTAGCGCGCGTACGAGAACAGCAGCCACAACGTCAGCACCAGCGCCATCAGTCCCAGGCGCTCGGGGATCGTCACGCTCGGGAACAGGTCCGTCGGACCCGGCACGCCGCCGGCCCAGATCAGCGCGTCGATGATGACGACGGCGAGCGCCTCGCTCAGCCGTCGCCAGGTCAGCATGAAGCGGGCGAACCCCGTCATCGCCGTGCTCCCGGACGGGCGAAGTCGCCGAGGCGGCTGCCCGGATGCACCGACAGCGGCGTGACGGTCGCCGAGGGCTTGGCCGTTGCCACGGGGGGCGGGGCGGGCGGGGCGACGGTTCCGACCATCTCCGGCATGGCCTGCAGCGTCACCGCCACCGCAGCCGCGTCATGGCGCAGCTCATAATCGAGCCATGCATAATAAGAGAGCGACAGCAGGGCGCAGAAAACCGCGACCGTCCAGACCGGGGCGTAGCGGAACAGTTCACGCTGCCGGCGTGACACCGGCGCCGCCGCAAGGGTCACGAAGGGCAGCGGCCGCGGCGGCACGGGATAGAGCAGTTCGCCGAGCTGCGTGCGCACCGCCTCGGCCAGCGCGGTGCCGTCGCGCTCGCGGCGATAGCGTCCCTGAAAGCCGAGCGACATCACGATGTAGCCGATCGTCAGGATGCCGCGGTACTCGTCCACGTTCGTTCGCGCCCGGTCGAGCAGCGCGAACACCGTCTCGCCGCCCCAGGTCTCGCCGTGGAACCGGTTGAGCAGGCTCGGCGTGTTCCAGTCGCCGGCATTGCCCCAGGCGGTGGTCAGCACCGCCTCGTCGAGCGCCGTGCACAGGATGTAGCGTGCGGCCGAGACCTGTCCCGGCGGCACGCCGTCCGCAATCGCCGTGTGGACAAAGGTATCGATCATGGCGATCAGGCCGCGCTTGAAGCGCGCGAGGTCGCGTGCGGCGGCACCGCCGGCGAGACGGTTGAGGACGCTGATCAGCGGCCATGCCGCGCGCAGCAGCGGCGGCGCGGCGGGCGGCGGGGCGGGGAATTC
>NZ_BANB01000133.1 GCF_000964365.1 Acidisphaera rubrifaciens HS-AP3
GTTCGGCGCGGGTCATCGGCTTGCCGGCGTCGGCGGCGGCGGCGGACTGCGTCGGTCCGTGGCCGCGCATCGCCCCTTCGACGCCGCGATACGACAGAATCAGGAAGGTGATGTCGTTACGGCCGAGATCGACCGACAGCTCCAGGGGCGACATGCCCAGCAGGTTGTGACCCTGAAGGTCGGCCCCGCGCGAGATCGCGTCGCGGGCCGAGGAGATGTCGCCGCGGTTGATCGAGTCGAACAGCTCGTCGGTCGGCTCCATCTCGCTGGTGGGCCGCTCGGCGGGGGTCACACGGTCCTTGGCGGGCTTGGCGCCGGGCAGGGCGTCGGGCCGGTCGGGCGCCGCGACCTTGGGCGGCGTGCTCGGCACGGAGCCGGGGCCGGACGACAGGTTCGCCCCCTGTGCCAGGGCGGAGGCCGGCAGCGCGGCGGCTCCGAGCGCGGCGGCGATGGCGGCGAGCGTCATGCGGTTCATGGCCACACCCCTTATCCTAATCCCCGTTCAGCCACCAGAAACCAGCGGTCAGGTAGGTGGCATACAGCACCCAGACGCAATACGGCAGCAGCAACAGCGCCGCCAGCGGAACGATGCGGCCGAATATCCGCACCGTGCGGCCCAGCAGCACCACCAGCACCCCCATCACCAGCAGCGCGAGGCCCGGCAGGCGCAGACCGAAGAACGCCGGAGTCCACAGCGCGTTCGCCAGCAACTGCCAGCCCCACAGGCGCAGCGCGCGGCCGCCGCCGGTGCGCCGCCAGACCAGCCACGCCGCGCCGGCCATCATCAGGTACAGCGTCGTCCAGACCGGGCCGAACACCCAGTTGGGCGGCGTGCCGGGCGGGCGCCGCAGCGACAGATACCAGGTGTGGACGCTCGTTGCCGTCACCGCGCCGGCCGAGAGGGCGACCAGCAACGACAGGCCGAGGAAGCCGACCAGGGCCAGCGCCGAGGGCAGCGGCGCGGAGGAGCCGGGCTGCCAGCCGCGCTCGTTGGGTTCACTGTTCAGGAAAGCACCGCCCTCCCTGTCACACGCATCCGTTCCCTCGATAACCCGTCACCGCCCCTCGCGCCGCCAGGCCGCGATGGCGAGGCCGAGCAGCAGCGGCAGCGATATCCAGGCCGGCAGCAGCGCCAGGGCGGCGATGCCGGTCACGACATGATCGTGGCGGCGCTCCAGCCCGATCCAGTCCGCCCCCGCCGCCTGCCGTCCGGGTTCGACCCGCAACAGGCTTGGCAATTTCAGCCCTCCGTCCGATCCCTCCAGCCAGTGAAGGCTGCCGCCGCTGCTATGCACGAGGGGGGCCAGGACGGTCCCGGTCGCCCGCAGATCGGCAATTTCCAGCGGATCGGCGGCGGCGGAGGCGGCATAGGTCGTCCGCTTGCCGTCGCCCACCTGCCAGACACCGGGCAGCCGCGCCGCGACGACCGCCGTCGCGTGGCCGGGGCCGACCGGCGTCAGCTTCACCACCGACGCATGGCCGTCCGGGTCCGTCACCGTGACAGAGGCGACGCGCCCGGCATCCTCGGTCGTGCGCCGGTCGATCCGGAGCGCACCGTCGCTGACATGGGCGACCAGGGCATTTTCCTCAAGCTCCGGCTCCTTCATGGTCCAATGGGCGATGCGGCGCAGGAGTTCCGCCTGCGGGCCGCCGCCCATGTGGCCGCGTGACCACAGCCAGATCTGATCCGACAGCAGCAGCCCCACCCGTCCGCGCCCGACGCGGTCGAGGATCAGCAGCGGCTGCCCGTCGGCGCTGGTCATCAGCACGTCGCCGTGCACGTCGCTCGGCGCGATGCGGCGGTACCAGGGGCCCCAGGTCGGCCGGCTGTCCGCCTTCGCCGGGTTGTTGGCGCCCGGCAGGTCGGCGGTCACCGGGTGGCGCTCGCCGAGCGCGGTGACGCGGGGGCGGAACTGTCCGTCGATCACCGCGTCGCCGTCGGCCAGCGGGCGGGCCGGCAGGATATCGGCGAGCGGCGTGTCGGCCAGGCTCGCCGGTCCCGCGAACTCCGGCCCGACCGACAGCAGCAACGAGCCGCCGTCGCGCACGTAATCGGCGATGTTGCGCAGATAGGGCATCGGCAGGAGGCCGCGGTTCTGGAAGCGGTCCAGGATAATCAGGTCGAACTCGCGTATCTTGACCTGGAACAGCTCGCGCACCGGAAAGGCGATCAGCGCCAGCTCGTTGAGCGGCGTCAGGTCGTCCTTCTCCGGCGGCCGCAGGATGGTGAAGTGGACCAGATCGACCGACGGGTCGGCTTTCAGCAGGCGCCGCCACGTCCGCTCGCCCGAATGCGGCTCGCCGGAGATCAGCAGCACGCGCAGCCGGTCGCGCACGCCGTTGATCTCCACGACCGCGCGGTTGTTGATCGGGCTGGTTTCGCCCGGCAGCGCCTCGGCCTGCAGGTCGAGCACGGTCGGGCCGGCGCGGGTGATCGGCACCTCGATACGGTGCTCCTCGCCGATCGGCACGCTTTCCACGGTCGGCGGATCGCCGTCGCGGCGCACGGTCAGGCGCGCCGTGCCGGTCGGGTGCGCGACGCCCAGATCCTCGATCGCGACGCGCAGCGTCACGCTGTGACCGACGAGGCCGTAAGTGGGCGCCTCGATGACGCGCAGCCGCCGGTCCGTCTCCTCGCCGCGGGCCGGGATCAGCACGTGCAGCGGCACCTTGT
>NZ_BANB01000132.1 GCF_000964365.1 Acidisphaera rubrifaciens HS-AP3
CGCTCGATCCGCGCTTTACCTTCGACAGCTTCATCGTGGGCAAGCCGAACGAATTCGCCCATGCCTGCGCGCGGCGCGTGGCGGAGCGGCCGGCGATGCCCGGCTTCAACCCGCTGTTTCTGTATGGCGGCGTTGGCCTCGGCAAGACGCATCTGATGCACGCCATCGCCTGGGACCTCGCGAATGTCCGCAGCAGCGTGTCGGTCGCCTATATGTCGGCCGAGAAGTTCATGTACCGCTTCATCGCGGCGATCCGCCGGCAGTCCACGATGGAGTTCAAGGAACAGCTGCGCAGCGTCGACCTGCTGATGATCGACGACCTGCAGTTCCTGATCGGCAAGGACAACACGCAGGAAGAGTTCTTCCATACGTTCAACGCGCTGATCGATGCCGGCAAGCAGATCGTGGTCTCCGCCGACAAGTCGCCGAGCGACCTGAACGGGCTCGAGGACCGGCTGCGCACGCGGCTCGGCTGCGGCATGGTCGCCGACCTGCACGCGACGACGTTCGAGCTGCGCATCTCGATTCTGGAAGCCAAGGCCGCGCGCGCCGCGACCGAGGTGCCGCCCAAGGTGCTGGAGTTCCTCGCCAACAAGATCAACAGCAATGTTCGCGAGCTGGAAGGCGCGCTCAACCGGCTGATCGCGCACGCCAACCTGTTCAACCGGCCGATCACGCTGGAGAGCACGCAGGAGGTCCTGCACGACCTGCTGAAGTCCCACGACCGGCGCATCACGATCGAGGAGATCCAGCGCCGGGTCGCCGAGCACTGGAACATCCGCCTGACCGACATGACGAGCGCCCGGCGCGCGCGCAACGTCGCGCGGCCGCGCCAGGTGGCCATGTATCTCGCCAAGCATCTCACCCAGCGCTCGTTGCCGGAAATCGGCCGGAAATTCGGCAACCGCGACCACACGACGGTCATGCACGCGATCTCCCGCGTGGGCGAGCTGATGACCGAGGACCCCGGCTTCGCCGAGGACGTGGAATTGCTGCGGCGTTTGCTGGAACGCTGACGCGGGCCCGCGCCGCGCCCGTCAGTGACGGCCGGCGGGCGCCTTTTCGCCCGCTTTCTGGCGCCGGGATATGGCGCGGCATGCCGGTTCTGCCCTAATCCTTGCGCCGTGGCGGTCCCTTGCTAGAGTCGGGGCCGATACGCGGCGGAGTCGGCCCATGGCCGGCCCACGGCCGCGCGCTCCCGGGGATCAGGACATGAAGCTCAAGGCCGATCGTGCAACGCTGCTGAAGGCGCTGGCGCACGTCCAGAGCGTGGTGGAGCGTCGCAATACGATCCCCATCCTTGCCAACGTGATGCTGCGGGTCGAAAGCGGCAAGCTGACACTGACCGCGACCGACATGGAAATCGCCATCGTCGAGGACGTGGCGGCCAGCACGACCCGCAACGGCGCCTGCACCGCCCCGGCCTCGACCCTGTACGAGATCGTCCGCAAGCTGCCGGACAATGCCGAGGTCGAGTTCGACCACCCGGGCGGCGACGCGCAGCTTGCCCTGCGCGCCGGGCGGTATGCGACGAAGCTGGTCGTGCTGCCGGTCGAGGACTTTCCCAGCATGACGGCCGGCACCCTGCCGCACCGCTTCTCCCTGCCCGCGGTGACCCTTCGCGGCCTGATTGACCGCACCCGTTTCGCGATCAGCACGGAAGAGACGCGCTACTACCTCAACGGCATCTATCTGCACGCCACGGAATCCGGCGGCGCGAAGGTGCTGCGCGCCGTCGCGACCGACGGCCACCGCCTCGCGCGGGTGGAGGAGCCGCTGCCGGAGGGTGCCGCCGCGATGCCGGGCGTCATCGTGCCGCGCAAGACGGTGGGCGAGCTGCGCAAGCTGCTCGACGAGACCTCCGACGCGGTCGATGTCGAGCTGTCCGATACCCGCATCAAGTTCCGCATCGGCACGGTGACGCTGACCAGCAAGCTGATCGACGGCACCTTCCCGGAATACGAGCGCGTCATCCCCCGCGACAACGACAAGATCCTGCGCGTCGGCGCCAAGAAGTTCGCCGAGGCGGTGGGCCGCGTCGCCGCCATCAGCAGCGAGCGGTCGCGTCCGGTGAAGCTGTCGCTGGGCCCGGATCAGCTGGCCCTGCTGGCCACCAGCCCGGAGCTCGGCACCGCCACCGAGGAGCTGGATTCCGAGGACGTCAGCTACAGCGCCGCGCCGCTCGAGATCGGGTTCCAGGCCCGCTATCTCAACGACATCACCGACCAGATCGGCGACAAGATCGAGTTCCGCTTCTCCGACGGCGCCGCGCCCACGGTGGTGTGCGACGTGGCCGATCCGTCGGCGCTGTACGTGCTGATGCCCATGCGGGTCTAGCCCGCGGCGCCGCTCAGGTCTGCGTCTGCTCCTGCGTCTGCGCCAGCGGGCGCCAGTCGCGGAAGAACGCGGTGCCGATCTCGCTCGCGAGCAGGATGAAATCGCTCTGCAGCGCGTCCAGAAACTGGTGCAGCCCGGCCTCCACCACCGCCTCGACCGAGCGCGCCGCCAGCGCCGCGCGCAGCTCCTCGATGCGTTCCAGGGCCGGCACGGTGCCGCGCAGCCCATAGCGGCTGCGCAGCGTCGCGATCTGCCATTCGATCTGCGAGACGCATAGCAGCACGCTGCGCGGGAAGGACGTGTCCGTCAGCAGGAACCGCACCACGTCCGCGGGCGAGAAGCCGGGCGGGGCGACGCGGCGGAAGGCGTGATGCCCGGCGGCGGCGCGCAGCACGCCGCCCCATTGCGTCATCTCCGTGACCCGCCGTTCCTCCGGGCCGTACGGCACCAGCAGGTGATACTGGATGTCGAGCAGCCGCGTCGTCTGGTCGGCGCGTTCGATCGAGCGGCCGAGCTGGTAGAAGAACCAGCCCTCGTCGCGGAAGAACGTCCCCTCGGTGATGCCGGTATGTTCCTGCACGCCCTGTTTGATGCGCGCGCACAGGCGCGACAGCTGGTCGCCCGACAGGCTCGCCGGCGGGATATGCAGCAGCTCGCGATGCAACATGTTGAGCTGCATCCACATCTCGGTGCTGATGACCGGGCGTAGCGTGCGCGCGTTCAGCCGCGCCGCCGCGATCGCCGCCGGCACGCTGGTCGGGTTGTCCGCGTCGGTGAGGTAGAAGCGTTTGACCGAGGCGGCGTCGCGTTCATAGCCGCGGTCGGCGAATCCCTCCTCGTCGGCGTTGATGCGGATGAGCGCGTACCAGGACTCCGCCGCCTGCGACGGCATCTCGAACCCCTGGGTGACGTCGATCAGGCGCGCGATGTTCTCGACGCGCTCCATGTAGCGTGCCATCCAGAACAGGCCTTCGGCATAGCGCGCGAGCAGCGGCGTCTGCGTGCTCATGGCGACGCTCCGCCGGTCAGCGCAGGTGCCACGTCGTGCGCCTCCGGCTCGGTGTCGAGCACCCAGGTGTCCTTGGACCCGCCGCCCTGCGACGAGTTCACCACCAGGCTGCCCTCGCGCATCGCGACCCGCGTCAGGCCGCCCGGCAGCACCCATGTCTCGCGTCCCGTCACCGCGAACGGCCGCAGGTCCAGATGGCGCGGCCGCAGCCCGTCATCCACCAGCGTGGGCGCGACGGACAGGCCGATCACCGGCTGGCTGATCCAGTTCGCCGGATCGGCGAGCAGCGCCGCCCGCGCCGCCTCCAGCTCCGCGCGGCTGGCGCGCGGGCCGATGGTGATGCCATAGCCGCCGGACTCGCCCACCGGCTTGACGACGAGCTGGTCGAGACGGTCGAGCGTGTAGGCGAGCCCGTTCGGCTCGCGGCAGATATGCGTCTCCACGTTCGGCAGGATCGGGTCCTGATCGAGGTAGTAGCGGATGATGCGCGGCATGTAGGCATAGATCGCCTTGTCGTCCGCGACGCCCGTGCCGACGGCATTGGCCAGCGCCACGTTGCCGCGCCGCCATGCCCCGACGAGGCCCGGGACACCGAGCAGGCTGTCGGGGCGGAAGACGGTCGGATCGAGGAAATCATCGCCGATGCGGCGGTAGATCGAATGCACCGGCCAGCGTCCTGCGATCGTGCGCATGAAGACGCGGTCGTCCTCGACGAACAGATCGGCGCCCTCGACGAGCGGGACGCCCATCTCGCGCGCGAGGAAGACATGCTCGAAGTAGGCGGAATTGTAGATACCGGGGGACAGCAGCACGACCTGCGGGTCGGGCACGCTCTCCGGCGCGATCTCGGTCAGCGCGGCGCGCAGGCGGCGGCCGTAATCGTCGACGGGCCGCAGCCGCATCCCCGCCATCAGGTCGGGGAAGGCGCGATACATCAGATGCCGGTTCTCGACGACATAGGACACGCCGGACGGCGTGCGGGCATTGTCCTCGAGCACGCGGAAGCCGCCGGCCTCGTCGCGCACGATGTCGATGCCGCAGATATGGACATAGGTGCCGAAAGGAACGGCGAACCCCTCCATTTCCGGACGGTAGTTGGCGTTGCCGAGCACGAGCTCCGCCGGGATGACGCCGTCGCGCAGGATCTTCCGGTCGTGATAGATGTCGTAGAGGAACGCGTTCAGCGCCGCCACGCGCTGCTTCACGCCGCTTTCCAGCGTGCGCCATTCGGGCGCCGTGATGATTCGCGGCACGCAATCGAACGGCAGGATGCGGTCGATCGCGCTGGCCTGGCTGTAGACGGTGAAGGTCACGCCGAGATTGATGAGGTCGGTCTCCGCCGCCGCGGCGCGTTCGCGCAGCGCGGCGAGGCCGATTTCGGCGATGCGGCCGCGCACCGCGGCGATCGTGCCGCAATCGCCCGCCCGCCCGGCCTGCAACTCGCAAAAATACGGGCCTTGCTCGTAGCCGGCAAAGGGATCGGGGTCGGCAGCCGTCATGCCTGTTCTTCCGTCGGTTCGCGCCCGCCGGCGGGCGCCGGCCGGGCAGCCGCCCGCGCGCCGGGTCCTGGTTGCCGTCCTCGCAGTCTCGTCACGCCGATGTCATCGTAACCGTCTTGTCGTATCCACCGGGTTTATTAGCAATGGTCGGGCCAAAACGGGGGCGGCAGGACGTCGGACGGCCGTGCTTTGCCGTCGTGCGGCGAGTCGCTACTGTCCAGCCCCGCCGGGCTGCCGATAGCGAGACCGGTGCCGAGAGCCGAGGCAGATAACTGTTGCAAATCCAGCTTGTAGCGGTGTTAGTTGAGGCTCTGCATCATGTCCGGCCCGGTCATTCCGGGCGCCGCGTTCAACCGCCTGGAGCCCGCGTAGGAGCCCCGCATGCGTCAGTCCCTGTTCCGTTTAATGGTCGCCAGCCTCGCCGCCGGTCAATTGCTGGCGGCTCCGCTGGCGCAGGCGGAATGTGCCCGTCCGATGGACAAATCGGCGTTCGACGTCGCCGGCATGAAAAGCGAGCTGATGGTGGTCGCGCTGACCTGCGACGTGCGCGACAAATACAACGACTTCGTCGCCCGCTATCAGCCGACGCTGCGCGCGCAGGAGCACAACCTCGACTCCTATTTCCACCGCGCCTACGGCCGCCGCGCCCAGAAGGAGCATGACGACTACATCACGCTGCTGGCCAACGTGCAGTCCGAGACCGGGATCAAGCAGGGCACGTTGTTCTGCCGCGAGAATATCGGCCTGTTCGACGAGGTGCTGGCGCTGCCCAAAAGCGCCGACATCGTCAGCTATGCGGGCAGCAAGGCGTTCGTGCAGCCGGCGACGCTGACGACCTGCAGCGATACCCGCGGCCCGGTGGAGCGCGGTCCGCGTCGCGCCCGGGTGCGCAAGGTCTCGATGAAGACGCATCAGCACTGATCGCCACCCGGCGACGCGGGTTGCAGAAAAGGGCGCCGCGAGGCGCCCTTTTCATGTTCGCGGCCGACGCAGGCGGTGCTGCCGGCGGGCCGGCGCGTCAGCCGTTCTGCGCGACCTGCTGGCGCATCGCGCTGATCAGCGCCGCCACGTTGTTGCCGTGCTGCGACAGGAACGAGGCATAATCGCTCCGCTGCGTCAGCCGCAGGCTGGTGCCCTCCGCGATCACGTCGACGATCTTCGGGCTCCCGGAGGTGTCGGAAATCACCCACTCCACGTCCGCCGGGGCGTTGTTCGGACGTTCGACGACGGAGGCGACATGCTGCGTGTCGCCCGACGGGGTGGCGCGGCCCACCGTGACCTTCACGCCGGAATACTCGCCGAGATGGCCGGTGATGCTGGTCACCAGCACCTCGTGGAACAGGCCGAGATAGGCTTTCTGCTGGTCCGGCGTCGCCGCGCGCCAGAACCGGCCAAGGCAGAAGGTGCCGACCCCGTCCACGTCCACGGCGCTGTCGATGATCTGCGCCATGGCCCGGCGTTTCTCGGCGATCGACATGCTGCCGTTGACGACGGCGGTCAGGCGCTGGGCGGTCTGGCGCACGAAGGCGGTGGCCTCCTGTCCGCTCGGCATGGCCCAGGCCCGGCGCAGCGGCGCCGGCAGCACCAGGAGCACGGCAGAGGCGCCGGCCCAGTGCAGCGTCGTCGTCAGGAGCGTGCGTCGTGCGATCATGGCTGTATCTCGCTTCACAATGTCGGCACGTAAACGGTTGACGGGCGCCGCATCAAGCCCTGCCCCGCCGACGCAGGTGCGCCCATCCTAGTGGCCGGCGTCGTCCGCCGGGTGGGCGGGCTGCGGGAACCAGACCGGGACGGTCGCGCGGTTGTCGTTGCGCACCGTCTCGATCTGCGACGCCCTGTGCTGACGATAGAGCGACCGGAAGGTTGCATAGGGGTCGAGCGCCGTCTTTTTAATCTGATCGATTTCGTCCAGCAGCCGTGACCGCGTGTCGATCGCGGAGATCGGGAAACGGCTCCAGGTCAGCACCAGGACCACCGTCCCCTGGCCCAGCCAGTTAAACGGGTCGAGAAGCCCGTTGTCGACGCCGAAGCCGATCGCGTCGCGCGGATTGCTCGGCCCCAGGATGGGGAGAAACAGGAACGGTCCGCTCGGCACGCCCCACAGGGCCATGGAGATGCCGAAATCCGCATCATGCGCGGCATACCCCATGCCGGTCGCCACGTCGAAGATGCCCAGGCCGCCCAGCGTGGTATTGATGAGGAACCGCATCGTGGTGTCGCCGGCGC
This sequence comes from Acidisphaera rubrifaciens HS-AP3, assembly GCF_000964365.1. Classification (GTDB taxonomy): domain Bacteria; phylum Pseudomonadota; class Alphaproteobacteria; order Acetobacterales; family Acetobacteraceae; genus Acidisphaera; species Acidisphaera rubrifaciens. The sequence continues at coordinate 7,072 of NZ_BANB01000132.1, forward strand.
GACGCGGCTTCCCCTCCAGCATGTCGTTGGTGAGCGTGACGGGCGTGCTGAGATTGACCAGGACGTTGTGGACGCCGTTGCGCACCGGCCGCGGCACCACGTCCCGGTAGCCGAGGGCGAGCGGGCGCAGCAGATAGGTGTCGAGGCCGTTGTTGATCTTGTAGAAAACCCGGTTGGTGGGCTCCAGCGGGTCGTCGGTCGCCTTGTAGTCCGCCAACGCGTCGGGGTCCGACGCCGGCGGCGGCGTCGCGCAGCCGGCGAGCAGGCCCAGAAGCGGGCCGGCCAGACTGCCGAGCAGCAGCAGGGTGGAAACCGGGTGGCGCATGGGCATGCCTCAGGCGTCTGAGTGAGTGGGACGAGACCCCGGCCGGTCAGGCCACCGGCGGGTATGGACGCGGAACGAAAGTCGGATCAGGTGTCTAACATGAGAGACGTCGGGTGCAACGTTGTGCCTGATTGACAAGGTGCGTGGCTGCCCGGTCTTGTGGGGGAGCCGGCGCCCCCGGGCAGCCGGTTGTCTGCGGAGTGTTGCATGAATCACGCTGCTACCGACGCGCGCGGCACCCTCGACCGGTGGCTGACCAGCCCGCGCGTCAGTGCGATCCCGATGCCGCGGGGCGACCTGTCGCCGCCGCTGCTGTCCTTTGAGTTCTTTCCGCCCCGGACCGACGCGCTGGAGGCGCAGCTCTGGGCCTGCATCCGCCGGCTCGAGGGGCTGCGGCCGCGCTTCGTGTCCGTCACCTATGGCGCGGGCGGCACAACCCAGGCCCGCACCCACGCGACCGTCGCCCGGCTGGTGTCGGAGACCAGCCTGACCCCCGCCGCGCACCTTACCTGCGTCGGCGCGGCGCGCGGCGAGATCGACGAGGTGGCGCGGCGCTACTGGGACGCGGGGGTGCGGCACATCGTGGCACTGCGCGGCGATCCGCCGGCGGGACAGGCATATGTGCCGCATCCCAACGGGTATGCGTATGCCGCAGACCTCGTCGCCGGCCTGCGCCGTGTTGCCGATTTCGAGCTGTCGGTCGCGGCCTATCCGGAGACGCATCCGCAGGCGGCCGGCCAAGATGCCGATCTCGACAACCTCAAGCGCAAGCTCGATGCCGGGGCGACGCGGGCGATCACCCAGTATTTCTTCGATACGGGCGTCTATCTCCGCTTCCTCGATCGCTGCCTCGCCGCCGGGATCACGGCGCCGATCGTGCCCGGCATCATGCCCGTGTCGAACTACGCGCAGGCCGCGCGGTTCTCCGCCATGTGCGGCGCCAGCATGCCGGACTGGATCGGCCGGCTGTTCGAGGGGCTGGATGACGACATCGAGACGCGCCGCATGGTGGGCGCGGTGATCGCCGCCGAACAGGTGCGCCTGCTCCAGGCCAACGGCGTGGACGAGTTCCACTTCTACACGCTCAACCGGCCGGACCTGACCTACGCGATCGCCCGCATCCTCGGCGTCCGGCCGGCGGCGGACGCGGCCTCAGGCGCCGAGGGCCCCGGCTAGCTCCTCGATGGAGTTCACGATCACGTCCCAGTCCTGATCCGGTGCGAGGTCGGTGGTCTGCGCCGGCCCGTACTCGGTCGGCCGCAGGATGAAGCCGGTTTGCAGCCCGAGCGCGCGGGCCGCGCGCAGGTCGCCGTTATGGGCCGCCGCCATCATCACCTCGCCCGGCGGCAAGCCCAGCAGCCGGCAGGCGCCGAGATAGGTCTCGGGGTCCGGCTTGTAGTGGCCGAACAGGTCGCTGCCGAACACCATGTCCCAGGGCAGGCCGCCGAAGCGCGCCAGATCGACCAGCAGCGAGACATTGCCGTTCGACAGCGGCCCGAGCGTCGCGACCGCATGCAGCCGGCGCAGACCCGGGACGGAGTCGGGCCATGGATGCAGCCGGTGCCAGCCCATCGTCATCCAGTGCCGCGTCGCGTCGTCCAGCGCGTCGAGGCCGAAGCGACCGCACAGCGCGTCGAGGCTGGCCCGGTGCAAATCGTCGAGCAGCGTCCAGGGCAGTTCGCCCCGGCGCACGCGGTTCATCGACGGCGCATAGGCCGCCCGCCAGGCATCGACCAGGCCTGCCCAGTCGGCGGTGATGCCGTGCCGGGCGCCGTGGTCGGACAATTCGGCGATCAGGCTGCCGCGCCAGTCCACCACCGTGCCGAACGTGTCGAACAGGATCGCTTTCGGTGCCGCGCGTCGCATGACGTCCCTCCGTCGTTGGATCAGAACATGCCGAACAGCCGGCGCAGATAGCCAGGGGTCAGCACGCTGAGCGGGTTCACCGAAACCGCCGGGTCCGCAAGCTTGCCCTTGACGGTAAAGTCGGCGGCAAACAGGCCGCCGCCGCGCTCGGGGCTGAACAGCTTGCCGACCAGCGGCACGCGGCCGAGCAGCGAGTTGAAGAAATACGCCGGCACGATCGTGCCCTGGAGGTCCGCGACGTCGCTGCCGAGCATGATGCTGCCTGTCGCCGTCATCCCGAGCGCCGCGTTGTAGATCCGGCTGCCGCCCAGCGCGAGGTGATCGCCCGCCAGCGTGAACGGCGCCTCCAGCCTCGTGAAGCCCAGCCCCGGGCCGTTCAGCATGTCGAGCAGGCCATACAGCGTCATCCCCTGCAGCAGCTTGGCCATGAAGGGGGTGTTCCGGATACGGAAGTCGCGGATCGTGGCGGCCCCGGCGAGCGGGTGCGCCGGCACACGGTCGGCGAAGCGGCCGTTGATCGACAGGGCGCCCCCGTCCATCGTCTGGAAGACGTCGAGGGCGCGGAGAAGCTGTCCGGCATTCGCCGCCGTGACCGTCAGCCGCCGGCCGCCGGGGTCGGGCGCGATGTCGAGGTGGAACGCGCCGTTGGGCACGGTCGCGCCGTCCAGTCGGACGCGGTCGAGGGTGCGCCCATCGCTCTCGGCATGCACCGCGACCCCCGTCACCGACTGGCCGCGGCCCATCAGCGCGCGGGCGAAGCGGGCGTCGACGACATAGGCCGGGCCCGGCGCACTGTTGGCCGGGGGCGTGGCGCCGGCATGGCTGAAGCGCGCGGAGAGGTCGATCTGGCTGCCGTCGATGTCGGCGCGGATCGGCCCCCCCGGCCGCCCGGGAAACCGGATGGTGCCGCGTCCGTCCGTGGCCCCGATCACGATGTGGTCGAGTCGCAGCACGGAAGCCCCGCCCGGCGCATAGCTGGCGGTCCCGTGTACGGACAGTCCGTCGCCCTCCAGCGACAGGCGGTCGATGCCGGCCAGCCGGTCGTGCGTGAGCCGGGCACGCAGCGACGCTTTCGCCGGCCGGCCCGCGGCCTTGGACCATTCCAGGAACGTCGCCTTCATCGCCGCCTCGGTCAGGTCGGCGTCGATCGTCAGCTCCGCGGCCCCGTCGCGCTGCGCCGCATAGGTCGCGCGCAGCCCCACCGGGCCGGTCATGACCGTCTTGACGTCGAGGCCCGCCGCCGCGAGCTGCGCCCCCGTCGGCCGGGCGGATGCGGTCAGGCGCTGCGTGATCTCCCCGGGCGGGCCGGGGCGGAAGTCGAGCGCGCCGGTGAACCGTGCCGGAATGCCGGCGAGATGTGCCTGCCCCTCGGCGTGCAGCCCGACATTATCGGCCGTCAGCTCGGCCGTGCCGTGATCGAGGTCGTGCCCCGTCAGGATGGCGGGCAGGCGCACCTGCGTCAGATGCGCGCCGATCCGCAGCGCGATGTCGTCGATCGAGACCTTGGTTTCGAGCGGGACCCGCACGTGGATCGTCACCGCGGCCTCGCCCTGCGGATCGTGGACACCGATCGGGTGGTCGGCCAGCAGGTGCAGCCGCGGCTGCGACAGCAGCGCCACCGCCTCGCCGAGGCTGCCGGCGAGGTCGAGGTCAATCACGCCGACCTGATGCGGATGCGAAACGCCCGTGATCTCCATGGTGCTGCCCCGCAGCGCGATGCCGCCGCCCGGTCGCCCGGCATCGGCCGGGATCAGCGCCTGTTCGTGACCCCCGACGAAGGTGAGCCGTATGCGGTCGGGATCGAGCACCTCCAGCGTCGCGCGGACGTGTTCGACCGGCGGGATCGGGCGCAGCCAGTGCACGGTGATGTCATCGGCCGCGAGGCTGCCGCCGGCGGCCACGAGATCGATATCGTTCAGCCCCGGCCCCGATTTCAGGGCAACGGTGAAGTGCCCGTCATGGGCGACGCCGGAGGTCACGTTCTCCGTCACCCAGCTGCGCGCGCCGGGACCGCCCGCCCCGTGCGGCCAGAGCACCGGCAGGTCGATGAAGGCGACGCGGTCGACGCCGAGCGCGAGCTGCGCGCCCCAGCCGTCGCCCTCGCGCCGCGCGGTGCCGGCGGCGGTGATCACGGAGGGCTGCGCCGTCTCGCGCGCCGCGACGCGCAGCATGCCGCCGCGCAACGTGAACTGCCCGCCCGAGGCGGTGATCACGCCGTGACCGCCCAGCAGGCGCAGATCGCCGTGCGGCAGGCTGATCAGCCCGGCCCCGGTGTTGATGGCCAGCGTCCCGGTCCGCAGCCCGAGATGCGGACCGAGCGTCGCCTCGGCCGCCAGCGTCACCGGCGCGTCGAGGGCGGCCAGCGCCGCCAGCCGGCCGCCCGTGCTGCGCAGGATTGCCGCCGGCGTCACGTCGGCAAGCCGCACGGTGAGATGCGTCTGCGCGCCGCCGGGAAGCAGGTCGGCCGTCACCGTCAGCTTCGCCTGCTGGTCGGCCAGCGCCAGCATGACCGCCGCATAGCCCTTCACGCCGCCCTGCGCCGCCCGGGTGAGGTCGATCGTCGCCGAGGGCGCCTCCCAGGTCACGCCAAGCTGCTTGTCGATGAGCGTCAGGCGCGCGTCGATGATGCGGACACGGCGCAGCTCGTTCAGCCGTCGCATCTGCGGCGGCCCGCGCGGCCTCTCCAGCAGCGGGCCGCCCCACCGCCCGGCCTGAGGCGGCCGGGCCAGTTCGGTGAACAGCGCGTCCGCGGGATTGGCGGAGGACGTCTCCGGCGTGACGCCGCCGAGGTCGAGCGTCAGCGTCCCGTCCGGCCCGCGCTGCAGCGTCAGGCGGGCGCGGTCGACCTGCACCTCGCGCGGGCGCAGCCGGCCGAGCAGCAACTCGCCGAGCGAGAGCGAAATCATGCCCGACGGCACGTCCATGATGGAGCGGCCATTGGCGTCGCTGGCGGTGACGTGGCCGAGGCGTATGACGAGCGGGCTGCCGGCGCCCTGGGTGAAGCCCGCCCATTGCACCGACGCGCTGCCGACATGCAGACGGATCGGCCGTTCGTCCCGGTCGGCGACGTGCTCCAGCCAGCGGGCGAGCAGGGGGCTCTGCAGCGGCCCCCGCGACAGCCGCCACGCCATGCCGCCGAAGCCGGCGGACAGTATGATGACGCTTGCGAGCAGCATCGCGCCGAGCCCGTGCAACAGGCGCCCCGCATGACCGCCCATCCCGCTCCCGACATGCCAGCCGATGCGCAGCCCGTGGCGCCAGACCGGCACACGCGGCGGCGGGTCCGCCACGGGCACGGCGGAGACAATCGCCGGCGGCGGGGGCAGAGCGGGCGCTTGACCGGCCTCTTCGCTCACGCGCAGCCTCCGGCGCGATGGATCAGGACGCCCGCC